>MUZZ01000175.1:2190-2330 GCA_003266075.1 Methanosphaera sp. rholeuAM74 | reverse complement strand
AGCAACAAAGACATACCTAAGCCAATTAATATGCATATACCTGCTAGTAGCACACCTAGCAGAAGACAACGAACTACTAGAAAAAATCCACTCCATACAGAAAATATCTGAAAAGCTCCTAGAAAGAAAAGAAGAAATCA
>MUZZ01000175.1:0-2009 GCA_003266075.1 Methanosphaera sp. rholeuAM74 | reverse complement strand
AATAGAAGACAAACTACTCTTCGACAACGAAATAGATGAAATACTCTCACCACTAACATACATAATAGACCTACAACTACTAGCATACTACATAAGCGTAGAAAAAGGAATAGACCCAGACAAACCAAAAAACCTAGCAAAATCAGTGACAGTCAAATGAGGAAAAAACATGCCTGATGAAAACATGGGAGGACTAGTAGTAGTAATCACCATAGCAGTACTAGCCCTAATACTAGGATGCGTAGCAGGTTCACTACACATCGGACAACAGACAAGCCAACAAATACTACCCACATCACTACTATCATCAGAAGACCAAATAAAACCAGTGACAGAAAACAACGAAACAATGAAGGAAATAACCGTCAAAGTACCGGTAAAAAAGAATTACACCTACAACAAAACACGAAACTATACGAATTACACTAATTACACTAAAAACAATAGTGAGACAAACAACACCAATAATACAAATACAAGAAATCGTTCAAACAACCCAAATTCATCAAACTAAAAAATAATTTAACCACCCACACCACTATTTTTATGGAAAAAAGTTTATAGGAGATCAAATCATGTACAAGAAGATAATAGAACCAAGGATTGGAGAAACCGATGGAATGCGCCATATCAACAATACTGCACTACCCGTATGGTTTGAAATAGCAAGAAACCCAATATTCAGGATATTCGACCCAGACCTAGAGCTAACATACAAGAAGTGGAAACTGATAATGGTGAGAAGTGACTTCAACTACCTACGACAGATATACTACGGACACGATGTGGAGATAAGAACCTACGTAACAAAAATAGGAAACACGTCACTAACAGTACACCATGAAGCATGGCAGAAAGGAAAACTAAGAGCCAATGGATCAACAGTCATGATATACTACGACTTCATAAAACAAGAGAGCATGAGCCTAACAGATGACATAAGAAAAGAACTAAAAAAACACTACATCACCAAGGAAGAACTGGAAAAGAAAAACAGAAAAGAAGAAAAAGAACGTATTGCCGAAAATACGTGTAGCAAAGAACAAGCATAAAACAATCCCCAATTTACTGGCACATGAGAAAAACATTACAACCCAACAAAACCCTTTTTTTGCCTTTTTAGAGAGTGTGCGACAATCACATTTTGAAAGTTAATTGTAGTTGTATGTTGGTCATATTTGACTTCATATATTCACATTTTTATATATTTTGTATTTTAGTTTTATCGTTATATGGATATTGCGTTTTTTGTATAAATGGTGTACAACAATTAGTTTACCATGCAAATAGTTCCTATTATACTGATATTTATTAAACAAAACATCAACATAAATTTAAAAATTCCATACATATTTCCATAAAATCTTGTTGAATCATTTGAATCAGGATGTCACAGGTTCCAATAATATGAAAAAAATACAAGTAAAAGAAGTTTTAATCTAATTTAATGTCTCTAATGTATTTTGCGGGTACTCCAGCGACAATGGTGTTTTCATCCACGTCTTTTGTGACAACTGCTCCTGCGGCAATAATTGCCCCATCACCAATACTGACTCCTGCAAGAATTGTTGCATTAGAACCAATCCACACATTATCACCAATAATTATAGCACCAGGAATCAAATTACCCCTCTTTTCAGGGTTTTCATCATGATTCAACGTAGCCAAAACAACATTATGACCAATCAACACATTATTACCAATATAAATACCACCCTGATCCTGAAACTTACAACCAGCATTAATAAAAACATTTTCACCCAAATGAATATTCTTACCAAAATCTGTTATAAAAGGAGGAAAAACCCTAAAATCATCACTCACACACTCACCTATCAACTCAGAAAACAAATCACGAATCTCATCAAAATCATGATACCTGTAATTAAGCTCACAAGTAATCCTCTGAGCCTCCTGAGAATAATAGTTACAAGTCAAAGCAGCCTCTTCATCCATCTCCAAAGCATTACCACTATTAAAAATTTCTAAAAGTTCATCAAGTTCTAACA
>MUZZ01000294.1:3453-3958 GCA_003266075.1 Methanosphaera sp. rholeuAM74 | reverse complement strand
AAGTTCATCAAGTTCTAACATGAATACTCACCAGCATAAAAAAATACCATCATATTAACTGTAAAATGATATTTGATCCCAAATAAAAAAATTTTTTAAAATAATCCACATATCATCCCCTAAACAGGAAAAGAAGAAGAATTTTTGAATTAATAATTACAGAAGGATTCTATTATTAAATTCTACATTTATGGGATTATGTCTTGTAGGTGTAATTACACCATATTTAGTTCCATAGTACATAATGGAACAACCAAGTTATTAAGTTTTATTGTTTTTTGTGCTACCATTTGTTATTGTGCTAAAGTTTTGTGTTGTTTTAGTTCGTTATAGTCAACTATAACGAAGAACAAATTTATACATAAAAAACCCCTCAGATAAGATTAATTTAGTGACTAACACTACATATACTGACCACCACATGATTAAGAAAAACTGACTTAAATACGCCAATATTACATACAAGAACAAAATATACTCAAAAAACTATACATCATACTATAAA
>MUZZ01000294.1:0-3408 GCA_003266075.1 Methanosphaera sp. rholeuAM74 | reverse complement strand
GAGAGCTTAGAACAAAGCCAAAGGCGATACCAAAAAAATCATTAAAATAATCAACGAACATATAACCACCCATTAAACAAATAAACACTACTTAACAAGTTACTAAATAACGAAATAAGCAATTAAATATAATAATAACTAAAAATAAAACTTCAAAGTGATTAGTCAAAATGTCATTAACTAATCAAATATCACCTTATTAAAAATTAGTCAAATGCCAATCCTAACTAATCAATTTTTATAGATGATGAAAAAAATGAATAACAAAAAGAAAATATTCTTTGTATTAGCATTAATTACACTAATACTTGCAATGTCAACTCTCAGTGCAACAGATGACAACACTACCGTCACCAGCACTCCAACACAAGAGGCTGACACAATAGCCACACACGTGGCAGACACAACAAGTAGCAATGTAGTTACTAAGACAGAGAAAAAACAAATAAAAACGGATGACGAAACACCAGAGACAACTGGTCAAACAAGAGAAGTAAGCGTAAACAATTATGACGAACTAGTTGATGCTATTAACAACGCATCAAATGACACAAGCATATCAGAATGCACTATTAACCTTAATGAGGGAACATATACTTTTAAAGATTTATATGCAATTAGTCCAGAGGGAACTCTTAACGAAAACGTTACAATAACCATAAACGGTAACGGTCAAAGCATAATAAACAATGGTTACTACTACTTCCAGTTTAAAAATAAGTGTAACATGATATTTAATGATATGACGTTACAAACATCCATACAGAGTACGAATGGAACAAACTTCACATTCAACAATGTTACCGTAAATATGATACAAATGAATACTGGTAATGTAACACTAAATGTTAATAACTCAACTGTTAGCCAGAGCATACAGTACCAAGGAGACACTAATATAAGCATTGTCAACTCCACAGTTAAAAGCTATGTCAGTGGTAATAAAGCCAACAACAATATTAACATAGTTGACTCTACTCTAACAAGTTCTATGAGTTGTTATGGTACTAACAATAATATAACCATAGAAAACTCTACTGTTAATGATTACCTTTCTTTTAAGGCTAATACCAGCATAAATCTAATCAATTCAACAATTAAAAACTATATTTCCACAGATGCTAACTTTAACCTCATAGAAATTAATTCAACAATCAACGGTTACACATCCTTCGGAGCTAATACCAACATCACTATCAACAATTCCCGTGCTGGAAGTATAAGAAGCAATGGTGGTTACCTATCCATAGATATATCCAACTCAACTATTACAGACTACATATCTACTGGTGCTAATAGTAACATCACCGTTGATAACTCAACGCTTAAAGGTTCTAGTGTATTCAGTTTAGGTAACGGTTGTAACATCAATATAAGCAACAATTCAACATTACAGGGTAGTATGAGTGTATACTCAAATTTAAACAATATGAATATAACTATTAATGACACGGTTATTAGTACTAGCTCTTCAATGCAATTTAATGGTAATACCCTTCTTGGAAGTGGGGTTGCATTTGTCAGCTACTGTTTAATAGACAATTACGGTAATTTAACCATTACTAAGGATGTAGACTTCAGTAGAGCATCATCAGTATCTTTAACAAATTCAGGTAATTTAACATTAGAGGATGAGTTAATACTACCTAATAATACCCGTTTAATAAATAGGGGCGAACTGATTATAAATAACAGTAACGTACTTTACCCATTTACAAGTGAGTACAATGGAACAAATTCCCTAGTAAATATCACCATTGATAAAGAGATTAAAAACAATGGAGAACTAACGTTAACCAATGTAACCATCGATAACACCATCATTAACGTGGGTAAACTAGTAATATCTGATGATACCATCTTCACTGAGAATTGTGTTATAAAAAATCGTGGAGAAATCGAAATAAACGATAGTGAGAGAATTGCACCATACCTCGTAACATATCCTAATCCGAATGTTAAGACATTTGAAATAGATAACTATGACGGGCTTATAAGCACAATTAATACTGCTGTAAATGACTTCGATGTCAGTGGAGAGAATGATAGTTACATTATTAACATAAAAGAAGAAGCAGAAGAAATATCAAGTACTACAGCATCTACTCTTAGCTCTGGAAAGTATAAACCAAAAATAATCATCAATGCTAACGGCAAAACAATATCCAACACTAAGACTGTGACATACTCAAATAACTGTACTAATACCATTAACCAGGCAACCATCGACCACATACTATTTCTTGGAAACAGTCGTGGTACTCAACTAGCTAACATAACATTAAATGAAGTCACAACCAATTATGAGATAAGAGTATACAAGAACAGTTATCTGACATTGAATAACTCAACAATAAACGGAAAAATAGATAATAGGGGAACGTTAATCATTAGTGATGACACAGTATTCACTTCAACAGCCTCATTAGCCAATAGTGGAACAATCCTGACAAACAATACCAACCTAGTATATCCATTCAAAAACACATTCGATAATGGTAAACTAGAAAACATGACAATAGACAAAGACATCACAATTGATGGAAACTTCACACTAAACAATGTAACCATCGATAAAACCATTACAAACAATGGCAGAATAGTTCTCGGAGAAAACGTTACCTTCACCGAAAGCGGACAAATAATAGGTATGGGTGAAGTTGTAACAGACAATATAGAAGAAATTGTTCGATACATCCAGACAATATGGGGTAATTACACGATAACTGGCAAAGTACTCGACAGACAACACTACTTCAACGGAAACGTCACACTAGACAATTGTAACATCACAAGCACGGACAACATCAACTTCGGTATCCTAAACATAAACAACGGCAACATCATTGTAGACGATGAATCAACATGGATAGCAAACTATGGACTGTTAATCATAGACGATAACACCAACCTAACTGGAAACATAACAAATACCAGAGAATTATACATTGGAAACCTACCAGAAGACTACGCATACGACACCACATACCACGTGGTAAACAACTACACAGCACCACTATACTTCGACGCAAACAATGGAAACGTCCTAACTGACCTAGTAAACGAAGGAGACACATTCGACTTCCAAGGAACAATAAGTGGACTTTCAAGGATAACAAGCCTAGTAATAGACAAGCCAGTAAACATAATCACATCCACAGGTGATGGTAGAATAGAAGACTTCAGTAGCATAACATACTCCAACGGAGCTTCAGGCTCAAATGTTACAGGCTTATACACATATAACACACAGTTCTACGTCAAAAATGCCCACAACATGGTATTCGACAACATCAGTAACGTCGTAAACTCAAAAGCAGTTGGATGGGGAGTAGGACAGACCAGTATACGTGAAAACTCAACAAACATCACAGTCAAAAACAGCTACTTCTACACAAAAGACAATGG
>MUZZ01000178.1 GCA_003266075.1 Methanosphaera sp. rholeuAM74 | reverse complement strand
CATTCATTGGAATAACAGACGAAAACAAAATAAGAGAACACGGTGACTTCAAACAAAACCCCGAAGTAGGAATGGTCGGACTTACCCTTGCAAGAGAAAATGAACCCATAATAAACTCAGAAGCAGAATACATAGAAGAGAATGGATTTGAAATAGATTACGATTATGGCAAGAAGTTACTGGACAACGCCAAAAAAAGCGTAATCCAAGATGTTAAACATCTAATATAATTAACCACCCCTTTCAATTTTTTTAATCAAATGCTTACACCTGTCATGGGTCTTCTTATTATCAAATGCTAGACTAATCCTTGATATTGCCTCAACAGTCCTTATAACCTGGTCTAGCCACGTGTATATATCTCCAGAGTATATATGAATATCATACAATGACATGAACTCCTTGCTGATTCTGTTTGGACTCCATCCCTGCAACCTACGTCTAAGTATCCTATCGGATATGTTTTTTTCCAAACAATTACAGAATGGTCTCTCCTTACACTTACATGACATGAAATCAATCTGCATGGCAATTACCTTATCAGCATATGCCGGATCTATTCTTGAAAGTACTTCACCAGTAGTAATAATATCCCTAGTAGAATCTGCGAAGAGCCTCGTACTAACGTTTGTCTTAAGAGTACTTGAAAGTGCTGATATCAGCCTATTACTTAGGTATGCACTCTCGAATGATTCAATATTTTCTATGGTCACTAGTGGGTCTTGCTTTAAATGCTTCCTGATGTACTCAGACTTGACTATGTTAAGAAATGATACTGATACAGCCCTACCATAACGTGTTGGATGCACCACATCAGGGTTACTGGTGTTTTTTATCAACTTCTTCTCGAATAATGTGTCTATGGCTTCATCAAAGAGTACAGGCAACTCCAGTTTATCATACTTTGATTTGAGATTGGATAGTGAGGGATTGTTTATTGCGGATATATCAGCCAGTACCTGTTCAAAGACATCATCCTCCCTATAGTCCACTATGATGTTGTCCACATCACTTTCAAGCAATTTAATAGCCATTTCCTCCTCGGAATCATTATCATATTCCTTGGATAACTCTGGCAGGAGATATACCTTCCCCATGTCATGGAAAGTTGGACGTCCCGCTCTTCCCAGCATTTGTGAAAAGTCATTGTTAGTAAGCCACTTGTTTCCCATACGTAGCGTTTCAAATAATACTTGTGATGCCGGAAAATCCACGCCAGCTGCCAGTGCTGCCGTAGTAACTACTGTGGATATCTTCTGATTTGCAAAGTCCTTTTCTATCTTCACCTTTTTGGAGTAGGATAAACCAGCATGGTATGCTGCCGATGTTATCCCTTTCTTCTGGATTTGCTGTGAAATTTGATGGGTTTTTCTCCTAGAGTTGGTGAATATTATGGTCTGACCCCTGTAACCCTTGGAGGATATCGTGTTAAACTCCTTCTTGGCAAGTTTTCCTAATAAGTCCTTCTTTTCGTACTCGTTATGTGTGAATATGAGGTGACGCTCTAGTGGTACTGGTCTTTCTTTGTATTCTACAAGTTTCATATTGAAGTCTGAAGCGATTTGTCTTGAGTTTTTTACTGTTGCAGACAATCCTATTAATTGAGTCCTGGGATAAAGTGTCTGTAAGCGTTTTACCAGCCCATTTAGTCTTGGTCCTCGCTCTTCTTCATCAAGCATATGTATTTCATCAATCACTACTGTTGCTATGTTTTCTAGCTCATCACGTCTTCCAGAACGTAATAGAAAGTCAAGTCCTTCATATGTTGCCACGACGATGTCAGCATTTCTTATTGACTTGTTCTGGATTGAAAGTTCTCCCTTAGCCTTTATCCTGTTTGAACCCACCTTAATTGCAACATTCAATCCTAACGCTTTGTACTGTTTCTTGAAATCCCTGTACTTCTGGTTTGCAAGTGCCACTAGTGGTGTTAGGTATATGAATTTCCTGTGTTCCATTGCCTTTGGTATTCCAGCTAGTTCCCCTATTAGCGTCTTTCCTGACGCTGTTGCTGATACCACCAGTAAGTTTTCGTTTTCTAAGAGTCCTGCATCTAATGCTAGTACCTGTACTGGTAGTAGGTGTTTTATCTTCTTAGCCAATATTTTCTTGAACTTTTTAGGGATTCTTAAGGAGTTGACGTGTATTTTAGGATACTTCTTGTTGCTTACTTTTATCTTATCGTATACTGTTAGCTGGCTGTGTTTGATTGGATTGAATTTGGGGTCGAATATTTCAAGTACTTCCTCGAGGTTACGTGTCTTCTCCAGTAACTTCTTAAACCTTGGATATGCAACCTTATTGTATCCTCTTAAGTTCATAACACGTTTAATCTCGTTTTCTGCACACTTCTTACATATGTATTCGTTGTATATCCTGTAGGATGCCTCCCTTGTTATTATGGTAATTTTGTTGTCGAATGTGCAGTGCCTACAGATGTGTGCATAATGATATTTTATGTCTAGAGAGTTTAGCATGGATTCTATCTCTTCATCTTCACCAGCAAGTACTACGTTCTGTTTTCTTAGTGTTCTTATCAATTCCTTTGGAGATTTGAATGTTTCATCATCATCAGTCTTTATGATGAACCTGTATGGCCTTATCTTTCCATCGTACTCCTTTAATTTGAAGTAACCATAAAATAGGGGTTCTCTCTGGTTGTTCAATGCCCCCTTGGCTGAGCCTATGGGATACAATTCTACAACTTTCTTGTTTCTTCTTAGGACTATCATAATCTACCCATTACTTGAATCGATTTTCTATCTTAAACATGAAAATAAAAATATATAACTAATGTTTATTAACTATAATATTAATAGTTTTAAACATGGAGAAAAAGAGAATAAAAAGGACAATAGTAGAATCAAATTAAAGATTAATTTACTACAAAGGACGTGATAATTATGTACAACATGGGTGCATCAACAAAGCCTGGATATGATATTGCAAATAAAAGTAGGGAGATAATTAAGTCATTAATTGATGAAGAAACAAAAGACTT
>MUZZ01000115.1 GCA_003266075.1 Methanosphaera sp. rholeuAM74 | reverse complement strand
TTTATCATCATTTTTTAATGTCTTGAATCTTTGTATTATCACGTTGAGTACTGATTGACGGTAGTGCTTCTTATACTCGGCTGGCAAGTATTTAACATCTTCTTTGAACTGATATGATAACTCGTATATTTCTTCTAATGTAATATTGTTTACTTCTTCCTGTATTATTTCTTTCAAATTCATGTAACTTATATTTTCCCCAATTTTTTGCATAGCATTCAATCCCTATTAGCATAGAATTCAACTATGTTCTGAGCTGTTTTTTCTCCTATACCCTCTATATGCATTAACTCTTTAGGTTGTGCATATTTTATGTTTTTACCGAATGCGTCCACAACTAATCTTGCCCTTTGACGTCCTAAACGTTTTATTCCCACAACTAATGGTATTAAATCTTCTTTTACTCCGTAGTATAGTCGTGAACTTAACTTATCTACCTCGTTTAGGTGTTTATAGTTTCCCAGTATGTCACAGATTTTGTAGAAGTATTTGACTATGTTTGATGCTTCATAACTTGCACGTCTTGTTGAAGCAGCATAGACTTTCAGGTAGTTTTCTATTTCATACTCCTTGTGTTCGTTAATCCATTCTATCAGGCTTGCAGCTGTGGATTCATTGTTCTGTACAAAGCTAACGTATACACCATGCCTGCTTAATACTTCTTTTATGTTGTCCTTGTTTGCACGGAACTTAGTGTTTATTTTTGGCATGTCACTCGTCTTGGATATTTCATATATTAGTTCTCCGAAGTTGAACTCGTCACCCATCATGTTGGAGTAGTCTTTGAGTTTTACAGCTGTTTTTACTGCATAGTTGCTCCTTGATATTAGTGTTCCTAGTGGTGTTGTCTGCAGACCTGATGGTGTTATCCTTAATATCTGGTTTTGTATGAGATACTCTAGTGCATTGGATATTTCATACTTTATTGATTCATCAGAAAATCCGAAGCTCATCGTGTTGTATGTGTGTGATATCTGGAATCCATAGAATGTTTTGTCAAAGAATTCCACTAGGTCGTCCATGTCCTTTGCAAATCCACTGGATACCTGTGTTATTATCTGCTTTAATACTGCGTCTTCATTGTCTATTAGTTTGGAGTTGGTTACCTCTATTTCTCCGTGGACGTAGTAGTCTTCTAGGTTGAATGCCTCGTCGTATGTTTTTGCTAGGAGGTATGAGTGTCCTTCAGTATCGTATCCTGGACGTCCTGCACGTCCAGACATTTGTTCATAGTCGAATACTGGTATGTTTACCTGTCCCTGGTCTGTCCACCTGTTGTAGTCTCTTATTACAACGTTCTTTGATGGGAGGTTTACCCCATACATTAAGCTTGGCGTTGCCGTGATCATTAACAGGTTTCCATTGACGAACTCCTCTTCTATGATTTCCTTTTGTCTGTCGAATAGTCCTGCATGGTGGAATGCCACCCCATTTCTTATGCACTCGGCTAACTTGTAGCATACCTCGGTTGGCTGTGAGTTACGTCTTTTTGGTACTTCAAGTATTTCCTCTGCTATGGTGTTGAATATCTCCCTTTTGCCGTCTGGGATGTACCTGGATATTTTCTCTGCCATGTTTGATGCTAGTGATTCTGTGAATCTCCTAGTGGATACGAATGTCAGCATCTGTGAGGAGTCTTCTAGGCTGTCGTTAAGTATCTTGTATACTAGGTTGTTTTTGTCCTTTGTACCGTATTCCTCTGCACATAGTACTTCTTTGTGTAGTGGTACTGGTCTGTAGTCGTGTGTCACTACTTCTGCTTCCAGCCAGTGTGCCATCTCGTCCATGTTTTGTAGTGTGGCTGATAGTGCTATTATCCGTATTCCCTTGTTCTGTTCTTTTATCCTTGTTATTGCACATTCTATTGTCGGTCCTCTCGTGTAGTCTCCTATCATGTGGAATTCATCCAGTATGACTAGGTCTATCTCGTTTAGGGTGTTTAATGAGAACCTTGTTAGTGCGTCGAATGATTCGAATACCATTACTGATATGTCTGCACTTCGTGGGTGTTTTCCTACTGTGTATCCGAATTCTTCGAATGCCTTGAACTCCTTGTATTTCTCGTTTTGTAGGGATATTAGTGGTACTGCGTATACTACTTTTCCTCCTTGTAGAAGTACTTTTAGTGCTGCAAGTACTCCCAGTACTGTTTTTCCGCTTGCTGTTGGGATGGATATTATGTAGTTGTCATCCTTTTCTATGTATCCTGAGTCTATCACAGCTTGTTGTGCTGGATTGTACTCTTTGATGTATGGATAACATTTTTTCATTATTTCTTCTATTTCTGGGTTGATTTCTGCCAAGTTTTTCACTCTCCCATTTGGTAGGGTCTTCAATTAAATGTATGGTATTTTCATGTTTGAATACTTTTCTATTATTGTTTGTCTTGCATTTAATCCCATTTCCACTCTTTTTTCTGGATTTTCGAGTAGGTAGGTTATGCTTTGACATAGCTTTTCTGGGTTTCGTGGTGGTACGATTAAGCCGTCATGGTTGTCTGTTATTACGTCCCTTATGTTTCCTGTGTCTGTTGATATTAGCGGTCTTGCACATGACATGCTTTCTAGTGCGACTATGCTTGCTCCCTCGGATATGGATGGTATTACCATTATGTCTGCTTGTGGTATTATCTGTTGTGCCTGTGTGGTTTTGCCCATTAGGTGTGTGTCCTTTATGTTATTTTCTTGGATGTATTCTTGTATCTGTGCTTTTAGTGGTCCATCCCCATATATTAGTAGTGTGTAATCCCGTTTTGATAGCTTCTTTGCCTCGAGTAGGTATTTTATACCTTTTTGTTCTACTAGGTTTCCTAGAAATATTACGATTTCATTTTTGTATTTCTGTTTTAGGTCGTTGTTTTGTTGTTCTGGGGTGTATTTATCTGTGTCTACTGTGTTGGGTGTTATGTATGATTTTTCGTCAAAGTTTTTAACTCCGAGTATGGATGCCTTATCCTTAAGGTTTTGGCTTACGAAGTATATCTCATCCAATGAGTTTAATGTGTACTTTACTAGTGGCTTCATTAGATTGTTTTGTGCTAGTATATTAATGTCAGATCCATGTGCTGTAGCAACAATCCTTGCACCTGTATTAGATTTAATGAAAGTTGTCACTAGTGCCTGTGGAAGCAGGTAATGAGCATGTATCACATCCAAGTCATAGCTACGTGTAAGCCTCCTCAAAATCAAGTATGATGAAACAATGAAAGTCAAAGCCCTTAAAACTGGAAAATTGATAACCCTAGCCTCAAAAACATTCTCATCACGAATAGAATCAGAAGGATATGTAACCACAAACACGTTATGACCCAGTGCCTCCAACTTATCCCTCAAAGTACCAGTATAAGTGGCTATGCCACCCACCTGTGGAGGATACTGACCCACAATACAGATATTCATATTAACTACACCCACTCAAAAGGAATCTTATCAACCTTACTAGGATTTAACACCTCACCATCCATCTTAACAATGATAGAATGAAACTCGATGCCCTCAAACTTCAAATTACACAACTTGTCAATCTCATCCGAAATCAACTCAAAGACATCACGTGTAAGATCCTTCTCATCCAGTATCTTGATAACATCCTCCGTAGTAATACACCCAAAAATTTCCCTCACAGTAGCAGTATCTGCACCTACAAGAGCAGCATACGCAGTCATAATCTCACGTCTAGCATCAGCCACACTCTGCTTAGTATTGAATATACCAGCAGCAATCTTAATAAGCTTACCAGCATGACCGAACAAAGTAATGGACCTAACACTACTAGTCTTAGCCGCTTCATCCAACATGTAGCCTACAAAGTTACTCATCTCAATAATAGCATCATCATCAATAATTAAACGCTCTTTAGCAATGCGTGTACCAATATTTCCCGGAACAAAAAGCAAATCATCATAGCCATTAGCAATCGCAACATCAATCTGAACCCTAAGCGAATCAGTATAAGCCTTAGAAGACATTGGACGAGCAATACCAGTAGTTCCAAGAATAGAAATACCATCAACAATGCCAAGACGACTATTCATGGTCTTAGGAGCTATTTCTTTACCCTCAGGAATTATGATTTTAACAACCGCACCCTTAGACTCAGGCAAATACTTTTTAACATTATCCCGTATCATCCTACGAGGAACAGGATTAATAGCATATTCACCCACAGGAATCTGTAAGCCAGGCTTCGTAACCCTTCCAACACCATCACCAGCAGTAATGACAACCTCACCAGCATCATCAGTTAATGATACCTCACTAATGATTTTAATACCCCGAGTAACATCAGGATCATTATAGGTGGGCTTGACGACGACAGCCATAGCACTAGAATCACCAATACTCCTAGAATCCTCTATCTCCACAGTCAACTTATTCTTCGGAGCTTCAATAGTGACAACACTAGTTTCCTCACCCCTAATCTTAAGAAGAGCCGCAACACTAGCAGCAGTCGCAACACTACCAGTGGTTATACCAGACTTTTGAGCCGAATTTTCATGAGCTTCCATTTTCTAATCCACACCCCACACAACAAGAATAGATAACTAATACCAATATCTATGAAAATCCATCAAAGAAGATAGTAATCAAAGCATACATCACGTACAAAAGTAATTATCAGCAATAACAATACATGAAAGCTTTAAATTATAAATACTTGTTAATATATAATACATTATTTATTCTTGATTCAATATAACATTAACTAATCGAATAACAATGAGAAAAAATAGTGCAAAAATAATCTTATTCTTTCCAAAAAAAGTCCCAAAAAACTTATATCAACTTTCAAAACATGATTTTGATAATAATATTAAAGAATATGAAAATTAAAATCATAAAACATATAATAATGAGGTTAATACATATTGACCCTAGCAAATAATGTGTTAATCTAGTTTAACTAAATAANNAAAAAAATAAGTGGAGTGAAGAATAATTTTAGTATACTCTTAAAATAGCTTCTTCTTCAAATTCTCATGTATATTCGTATATTATTTCCGCTACTCTTTTGGGTGTGTCACAGTTTTCGATTTCTCTTAGTCTGTTTATGATTTTTCATACCTGTTTTTCATCATTATTGCTTCTCATATTTATAGACTCCCGTTTTTTCATTGTGTTACGATATTGTGTTATTGTTGTCATGTTAAATATCTTTTTTAAACTGAGATAACATTTATATATCATACTCTCATAATATAAGAACCATGAGAAACCTCACATGATTACATAAACTATTCGTTTCGTGTCCACGTGAAAAATTTCTCATACAAATGAAACTGTGAAAAAAGAGTGGTCTATGTGTTTTTGGATAAGTATTCAAAAGTAAATACGACCCAAAACCCCGTTCTTTTATCTAATACCAATAATATGCACAATTACTACCTATTTTTTTTAACTGTAACTTTTTATAATTAACTTCAAATATATTTTTGATGTGATTTAAATTCATACTGGATAATTAGTTTTAAATTACACAATTTTAATAATATAACTAATAATAAAAGGTAACCATTTGTTATTTATGATTTCTTTAAACTGGCATGTATACTTCCCCAAATATTTAAAATCATCTAATTTAATAAATGAGGTAAGGTAAAGTTACAATATTTTTAACAGTGTTTCATTGTACTCACTTTTTTAATACGTGACTAAATATAATGGGAGAATCACTAATATATAAGAAACGAATTAAACAGATAGATGTAAGTTTATCCATTATCATCAATAATAGTGATTATAGTCACATTAGTACCTGTAATCATTTACATGATATGAACACAGGAATTTACTCGGAAACTTAGAATATCACTGATGATAAATCAAAGTACCAAATCAATTTAACAAAGCCTTTTAATTATTCCAGAAGTTTAAATCACCTCATTATTCATTTTAATTTTTAAATCTCAGACAAATAAAATTATAGAATCTTATCACAATAGTCGAATCATCTTAACAATACATGACAAAGCATAAAATATCCACCAAAATTTTAATGCGCCTACCAGAAAAATCATACCACCCCCATCCATGGATGGGAGAAGTGGAAGCCCTGCTAAAGACAAAAATTGTGTGAAGGGATAGTAGAAATAATGTGGCAAGCGAAGATGACCAGTACAGGCAAGCAACATGAAAAAACATCGAATAGTAAATGATTATTTGGTGCTTAAAAGGCTTCATAAGCACGAAAAAAATGGGGGAATATATGAGGATGCTAAGTGCAGACGACGGAGCCATGATTAAACTGGGTAGAAGTGCTAATAGTTGGAAACAAACCCCATTCCAGTCCTTGAAATCCGAAGTGAAACTGTAAAACTGAAACAACGAGAAATGGCATAATACTAAAACAAATACCTTCAAAAGAATAGTAGAAACAGATTAAACGCACTACATAGTTATGATTTACATTAATTTCATATCAGAATCCGAGAATCTTTCAAAAGTCTTTCACAAGAATCAGTAAAAATAAAAGGAGGTTAAAGAGTGTAGAATAATTACATTTACTCAACACTCAACTTACCTTCAGTTTCAAGTTTCGTAGCACCAGCCGTGTAGACTGCTCTTATATCATATTCTCCTGCCTTGTAAGTTTTCGGTACAGTGTATGTGAATGTTACTTGGTTTCCTTCTACTTTGGCGTATAGTTTACCGTCCGCTGTTTTCACTGTTTTTCCGTTTACTTTTAGTACGACTTTACCATTGTCTAAGTTTTTCGTGGTGACTGTGATTGTTACTTCTTCTCCTGGTGTTGCTGTTGTGTCTGCTACTGTGAATTCTGGTTCACTTGTTTCTGGTGTTGTGANNGTGTTGTGATTGTTGGGTTTACTGTTTCACTTGTGCTTGCTTCTATTACTCCTTCTCCTGTGTATATTGCCGTTATTTCTGTGTTATTGTTCCAAGATTTTGGTATTAGGAAGTTTATTGTTGCAGTGGAGTCTTCCAGGTCTGCATATAGTATTTTACCTGTCGTGGTATCTCTGAGTATTTTACCATCTGCTTTGAAGTAGACCCGTCCAGTGTTGACGCTAATATCACTAGTAATTGTGGCTGTTATTGTGCTTACATCTCCTATGTTGATTTCCAGTGGCTCTACTACTATTGCAGTTTCTATTGTTTTTGCAACGTTGTTTTCAATTACCGTATTTTCTGGTGCTGTTACTGCATTGTCTCCCGTTTTTGTGCTACTGGTTAAATTGTTGTCTTTAACTGTAACGTTGTTTGCATTTACATCTATACAGGTATCTTTTTTACCTTTATCGTATGTTTGTATGGTGTTTTCTTGTATGAGGATGTTGTCTGAGTCTTGTTGTATTTTGATTCCCACATTTTGTGGTTGTATTTCTTCTGTTATGCTGTTTATTAGTATTGATGAGTCATCGTTTGTTTTGATAGTGTTACCTGTTACTGTGCTATTAGGACTGAGTGCGTATCCTATTCCCATGCTTTTGGCACCTGTGAGTGTGATTGTGTTGTCTGTGATTAGAGTATTTGTAGCTGTGTAGATTTCCATTCCGTAGTTCACTATTCCATTTATGTTTATGTTGTTTTGTGTGATAGTGTTGTTATCAGATATTAGTCCTCCCTGACTGGTTACAATTATTCCATAGCTAATTGCTGCTTCATCTACTGGTGTATCATTGAGGCATGTTATTTCAATGTTGTTATTAGCTATGATGTTGTTTATTGCTCCATCTCCTACTTGTATACCGTCTGCGTATCTGAATCCTGTGACTTTTATGTTGTTGTAGTTTATTGTTTGGTTGTTTACGTTGTTTAGTGTGTTTATTCCGTAGTTGAATCTTGCTCCTGTCACTGTAATGTTGTTGTTTGTTATTTGGTTGTTTGTTCCTCTTGGTGCTGTGATTCCTTCTATTGTACTGAATGCTTCATTGTTTGCTGGTGTGCTGTTTTGTACGTTTATTGTGTTGTATTGTATGTTGGTGTTTTCTGAGTTTTCTATGAGTAGTGCTTGTGTGTTTGCTATTTGGTTACCTAATTCATATTTTATTCCTTTGGCTGGTCCTGTTACTGTTATTTTGTTGTTGGTTATTTGTGTGTTGTTGGTGTTTTTTGTGTTTATTGCGTTGGTTTGTCCGTCATTGTTGTATTGTTTTAGTGTGTTGTTGGTTATTTGTGTGTTGTTGGCTTTTGTTTGTATTATGTATTTGTCTGTGTTGGTGTTTTCTATGTTCATGTTTTGTATTGTTATGTTGTCTTTTTCTATAGTGAATGTGGTGTTGGTGAATGTGGCTTCTTTTCCGTCTATTACGATGTTTGGTGTTTTGATGAATATTGCTTCTTTGTCTTGGAATGTTCCCTGAAATAGTACTCTGCTGTTTTCTTGTACTCTTATTAATTCTCCTTCTACAATATATGTATCATAGTTTTCTGGTGTGATAGTTACATTAGTTAGTGTTGTAACTCCTATTACTAGGATGTTACTTCTTTGAGCGGATATGCTTGGTCTGGTATAGATTACCATTTCATCAGCTGTTGGTGTAAAGCTTATGTCCATAGTGTCATATTTGGTGTTTTCTCCGTTTATGTAGTAGTTGTATGTGGTTTTTTCCAGTATGTCAGCGTCGTAGAATTGTGGATTTGTTAGTTCGATTTCTCCTGTGATGGTGATTGGTTCTCCATCGTATACTTTTTCTTTGCTTGCTATGTTTAGTTTGTTGTAATTTATTGTACAGTTTTCGTAAGTGTTATCGGATAGTGTTAGGTTTAAGTCTGTGATGTTGTATATGTTGCTGGTTATGTAGATTGTTTCGTTTTCTGATTGAGCGTTGCTGAAATCATTGTTTTCTATCGTTATGTCATCGTTTGTTGTGACTAGTAGTGTTGCCCCATAATTTTCTGCATAGGAGTCCTTGAATGTGTTGTTGTAAATTATGGCTTTATTAGATCCCAGATATATTGCTCCACCGATTCCGGTATCATCCCACTCGTCGTCGTTAATTATTTCTCCGTTAATTATTCTGATGAATGAGGTTCCTTTTGGACCTTTGGCACTATTGTTTTGGAAATAATTATCTCTAATGGTTATGTTATCTCCAATAGCACATATCGCTCCTCCCCATCCGGCACCATACGTCCATACACTTTCACTTGTAACACTGGTATTGATGAAGTAACAGTTTTCTACTAATGAGTTTTTAGATATACTCACTGCTCCACCACTGGCACCACTATAAGCCGTACTTCCTTTAGTGTATCCAGTACAATTTATGAAGTTACAGTTGGTAATAGATGATGTTTCTGAGGCTATGCCCAGTCCACTTTCAGCAGGTCCGCCATAATTTTCACGGTCTTGGTAAGATTCAAAGTATGAATAAATATTGGTGAAATTACAATTATCTGCAATAACATTAACACTAGCCAGTACTGCAGTATTGTTATCGAATTTACTGTTATAAACGATTGTTGTAGCATTGACATTATTGTTTGCGTAGATTGGTGCATTTCTAATGAGTCTTCTGAAAGTATTATCAGTAAAGGTACAATTATCTACGACTATATTTCCTGTACCGTTAATTAGATAACCATTCACATAACTATCATCAAATAAATAACCAACCCAACCAGAACCAGTTTCATAACCTTGACTGCTACGTTTACTATCATATACAATACGACTATTATTTCTAAATTCAGTATTATTAAGTACTAAACTACCATAATTTTCAATTAACGTACCATCACTTCTAGGTGAATTCCACAAATCAGTATAATTAGCACTCATATTATTGTTACAGAATGAACAGTTAATCATGGACAGGGTAGCATTAGCATTATTTACTAAGATTGACTCAAATCCACGAGGTTTGTAAGGTATATCTTTGTCTATGTAAGGTAACTCGGAGAAAGTACAATTAATAAGACTTAAATTTCCTTTGTTAGTGATTTTTCCAGTTATGTTACAATTAATAAAAGTCATATTCTTTGTTACGCTAACTATCGTCTGGTATGTTATATTTTTATTCTTTACTATATTATCGTTTGTGTTTTCTATTGGTATTGTTTCTATTCCTATTTCTTGTAGTTTTTGGATTATTGTTGGGTTGTTGGTGTGTATTCGTCCTCCTCCATTGTATCCTTCTTTTAGTAAATCTTCTGCAAATAGATAAAAGTTGTCTCCGATAGTAACGCTATCATATATGTATACTTGTGCCATGTAACTACTGTAACCACAATCAATTACTGTGTTTTTGATTATTGTTTCGCCGGAATCTATAGCTAAACCACAGTTTATATTGGAGTTGTTTATGTATGTGTCCATTGCAAGGATTAGTCCTGGAAATTCTTCATTATTGAATGTTGAGTTATTTATGTAATATGTTGCATCATCTAAGCATAGTTGGTTTCCAGTAAAAATTTGATTCTCAAGAGTATTTGAATATGTTACTCCATCTATTATTACAGATTCCTTGGTGTTTTCTTTTGTTTTGTTTGTTTTCTTTATTTCTTTATTTTTATTGGTTTCTATTTTTTCTTTTGTTGTTGTTTTTTCCTTGATTACACTGTTTGTAGGTGTGCTTGTTTTTTCACTTATGCTATGTG
>MUZZ01000013.1 GCA_003266075.1 Methanosphaera sp. rholeuAM74 | reverse complement strand
TATGTTTGTTATATTAGTATGTGTAACACTATTCAAGGATTTAATAAAATTATTTTCAAAATAAATCTAATGAATTTGAATATAATTTCTCATGTACAACATAGATTAACATGAAGGGGGAAAACAAATGCACGTACCCGATGGATTTATATCCGATCCCATCCAATTGGGAATCTACGCAATAATATATATAGTATTAATGGCTTTAATAATTAACAAGTACAGAAAAAATCACACAGAAAAAGATATACCAAAAATAGCCCTATTCACAGTAGTAATACTCATAGTACAACTAATAGAACTACCACTACCAGTACCAGCATGTGTACACATATCACTAATAACAGTAATGGCACTATACGATTTAGAATCATCAGCACTAGTATACACATTCGTAACACTAGCACAAGCATTCCTAGGAGAAGGAGGAATAAGTACACTAGGTATAAACATGCTAAACCTAGCAATAATCGCACCATACATAGCATACTACGCTTATAAAGCAATACAAAGATACGATAAGAATTTAGCATTATTCCTATCTGGATTCATAACAATAACACTACTGGGAATAATAGTAAGCATAGAATATGCAATAGCTGGAACATACCCAATAACATTCGGATTAACAGTTATAACACCAATAGAAATGATAGTCGGAGTTATAGAAGGATTCGTGACAATAGTAGTTATGAATGCACTCCATAAAATAAAACCAGAACTAACACCAGTACTGAATGAATAAGGACGTAAATAATATGAATTATAAAACTATATTAATAATAGTCTTAGTGGTACTAATATCACTAGTAGCACTTTCCAATGCATTACACGTATACGAGGAATCAAACATCACACTAGAACATCACCATGATGGAGAAAACGAAGAACACAACCACACAGAAAACGAAGTACACGAACACACTAAAAGTGAAGAACATGCACACCATGACCATGAACATGATGGGGGATAACAATTATCCACATCACCTTTTTTTTTAAATAACAATTGTTTTGTCGATAATTATATTATAATAGAACACATGTGCTCTCAACCCAAATTATTTTTTTTCGTTAGATATTCTTTTATTCTGATTTTGCTTATAATAAAAGTAAAACAATGATATTGAGTTACTTAGTTCATTAATATAAATTCACTTAAA
>MUZZ01000259.1 GCA_003266075.1 Methanosphaera sp. rholeuAM74 | reverse complement strand
ATACATAGTTTTTCTCGTCTTCAGACGTGTTTTGATTGTTTGTTGTTTGTTTATTCATTGTCAACCTCTCCAAAAATGCTTCTTACAACTTTTTCAGAAGCATTACCATGACCTATGCCACAGAACTTTTCATAGAACTTATCATATCTTTCCTTGTATAGTTCTTCTATTCTATCAACGTTTTTTATGCATTCGATTAATTCATCCTCGCCATATAACTCTGGACCTGGCAGGTTATCTTTGACTTCTTCGTATAATCCCCTGAATGATGAGTACTTCTCATAGTCTGGTACATAGAATAGTATAGGTCTTCTTGAATGTGCAAAGTCGAAGAATACTGATGAATAATCTGTTATCAGAATATCAGAAATCANNATTATGTATTCATCACCGATAGCCTTATATAGTTTTTCTAAATCAAGGATATATGACTGGTTTCCAGTACTATTATTAGTTTCATAGTCTCTGAATGTAGGACAGTATAGGATTATCTTCTTGTCAGGGTCTATGTTTAATTTCTTTTTAAGCTCTTGTTGTCTTATGGTTGTGTCCTCATAGAAGATGTCATTTGCAGGGTAGCCCTCATTTATGATTGTACCATCATACTCGAATGATCTTGCAAATATCTCTTTAGAATAGTCATTCGGAGATAATATGTAATTCCATGTATCAGATTCAATTAGAACCCTGCCTCTGGCAATCTTTTTATCCTTTGATGTTATGTCTGCTCCCATACGTTTATATGGAGTACCATGAGTTGTCTGTACATATACAATATCATCCGTTGGTTTTAAAAATGGGAAGCTAATATTTGTTATCCAGTAATCAGAAGACTCCAATATTTCCCTATAATTTGGGGAGCCTCTTGAAGTAATTATTGGTGAACCAGGAAGTTCCAAGTCTCCACTGTATGCCCATACAAAGTCATATGTTTCGTCCAATCCCATTTCCAGCATTTTTTCATAGATATACTTTGGCTGGCCTGAATAGAATTTTCCATGGAAGCTTTCGAAGAAAACACTTTTTTTCACGAATTTTCGGAGGCTGTCCTTAATGTTATCAGCCTTATATCCGTTATATGTGTATGAATCCAGTATCCTTCCAGAATAGTCTTTTAAACGGATGTCAAGACGGAAACGTTTACCTAAATCTGTTGAATGGTAGTCACAATCAACTGGTGTGTTGAATTTGACAGAGTTTCCCATCTTTTCATGTTCACATGTGATGTATGCTTTTTCGCTTTCTGTTTTATTTAAGAACATCACTAATTCAATGTTATCAAAGTTTATATCATTTACTAATTCTATTTCTCCCTTGAATGATATGTCATCGTTTTCTGTGACCACATCCATGGATTTGATGATGAAGCTTGTTTTTTGGTATATGAATGATAGACGATGGTCTTGTGTTTCATATGGGTCAAAGATTCTGGAATTTGTATGGTCTTTTAGAATTTTGAAAGAGTTTTGTTTATCAAAGTTAACTCTGAATATTAAATCCTTGTTTATGGTAGTTATTTGGACGTAAAGGTCGTAAACTCCGAGTATGCCTACCTCACATAAATCTTTTCCAGTCACTTCCACTTCATAATCCTTAATTTCTTTTAAAACCCTTTTTCCTGTAGCCCTATTTTTTATCATTAGGTTGGTCTTGGATAAACCCTTTATCAGGGATTCGTATTCAAAATCTGATAGCGTGTTTTTCTGTTTAAATACTAGTTTGTCTGGTTCTTCGGTTATTTCGAATTGAACTTTCTTATACTCACTTTGTAGGTATGCCTTCATGTATTCAAAGAACTTATTATCCCATAGGAGTAATCTGAATAGGGATGGCTGATAAATTACATTAT
>MUZZ01000111.1:3518-5027 GCA_003266075.1 Methanosphaera sp. rholeuAM74 | reverse complement strand
TGTGCTGGAAACATGGGTTCCAGGATAATTAAGACAATCACACAACAAGATAATATGGAAGTAGTACTTGGAATAGAAATGCCTAACTCACCACTAGCAGGTAAGGACTTGGGTGAAGTACTACAAATGGGTAAAATGGATGTACCAGTAATAGCATCAGAAAACTTGGAAGAAAAGTTAAACGAAGTCAAGCCAGATGTACTCGTGGACTTCACAATTGCAACAGCGGCAGTTGAAACAGTCAAGACTTGTGCAAAATGTGGTGTGAACGTTGTGGTAGGTACAACGGGGATAAAAGATGATCAATTAGAAGTCATGCACAACGCTATTAAAGACAACAATATAAAGGCAGTCATATCCCCTAACATGGCTACAGGAGTAAATGTCTTCTTTGAAATAGTTGGACAGGTAGCTAAAATACTTGGACACGAATATGATGTCGAAATAGTTGAAGCACACCACCACAACAAGCAGGATGCTCCAAGTGGAACGGCAAAACGTGCTGCAGAAATTGTGGCAGAAAATTTGGATTTAGACTTAAACGAGAAAGCCTGTTATGGTAGACAAGGACTGGTAGGTAAACGTCCAGAAAACGAAATAGGAATACACGCAGTACGTGGTGGAGACATTGTTGGTGATCACACGGTAATGTTCTGTGGTGACGGTGAAAGAATAGAAGTAATTCACAGGGCATCTACAAGACANNGTGTGGCAGACATGTTTGACGTACTAGGATTATAAAATAATAGTAATTGGAGGAAGACTCATATGGCAAGAAATGTATGTGTACTCGGAGCTACAGGAATGGTTGGGCAACGTTTCATCCAACTGTTATCAACAATTGANNGTGGCAGTAGCTGCATCAGAAAGATCAGTAGGAAAAAGGTATGAGGATGCCGTGACCTGGCATCAGTCCACACCTATACCTGAAGAAGTACGGGATATGAAGGTAATAAACACAGACCCTGACGAGTTAAATGATGATGTGGACTTCGTATTTGCTTCACTACCGGCGGGACTGGCTGAACCGGTTGAAGCAGCATTTGCAGAGAAGTTTATCGTAGCATCCAATGCTAGTGTAAATCGTATGAAGGAAAACATTCCACTGGTAATTCCGGAAGTGAACCCTGAACACCTTGAAATGATGGAGACACAGAAGGATGTGAATGGATGGGATGGATGTATTGTAACTAATCCGAACTGCTCTACGATTGCCCTTACACTAACGTTGAAACCATTATTTGATAAATTCACGTTTAAAAGGGTTTCTGTAACTACCATGCAGGCTGTTAGTGGTGCAGGATATAATGGAGTTCCATCAATGGGTATACTCGACAACATCATACCATTCATTGGTGGCGAAGAAGAGAAGATGCAATCTGAAACCCTTCACCTCTTGGGTAAGGTAAATGGTGGTTTGGTTGATAAGGCTAACTTTCCATTAAGTGCATCATGTAACCGTGTCGGAGTTGTTGATGGACATACGGAGTCTGTTGCAATAGAATTCGA
>MUZZ01000111.1:0-3465 GCA_003266075.1 Methanosphaera sp. rholeuAM74 | reverse complement strand
AGGCCACAACCTCGTATGGATAGGGATGCTGGTCATGGAATGAGTGTCACAGTTGGCAGAGTACGTGAAGACGTATTTGAAAATAGCTTCAAATACACATTAGTGGGACATAATACTATACGTGGAGCAGCAGGTGCATCAATACTAAACGCACAGTTAATATCAGAATTATACTTATAATCATAATCTCCTTTATTTTTTTTGGTGAATTTATGTCTTTACTTTATTCATTGGATAGTGGAGTACTCCAGCTGGTAAACCAGTCATTTCACACACCATTACTTAATAGCTTAGCATTACTTGTTTCCTATATGGGTGTGATATATTTTGGTTTAGCAGTAGTTTTGGTACTTTACCTTTCTGGTGATAAGAAGAGAAAACATGTTGCATTAGTATTGCTCGTATCATTAATACTGACTTTCATAGTGGTACATGCATTGAAGATTTGTGTGATGCGTCCACGTCCTTACACGGTAATAGATTCATTAGTAGTTTTGGCACATGAAAATGATTACTCATTTCCTTCAGGTCATACTGCTATAGCCTCCTGTATTGCATGGGTACTGGCTAGAAACTATGGTAATTATAAGTATTTTATGTTAATACCATTTATGGTTGCCCTATCAAGATTATATCTTGGAGTTCACTATCCATCAGATGTTATTTGTGGATTTATGTGTGGAATGGTTATAGCATTGCTTGTCGGGTATTTGGATAATAATCATTAGAACTTTGACATTACAAAATTATTAATTTCGAAAAACATTAAAAGATGAAATTAGATATATATACATTAGTGATAACAATGGCGTTTTTAAAGGATGTTGAATCAGAAGATTTAAGAGAACTAGTAAAATCTTGTTTTAAAGAAATTAACGGTCTCAAAGAACAACTAGATGATGAAAATAAAGATATTAAAACGAAAGAAGCTGTTCAAAACGTTTTAATTCAAAGCGAGAATAATAACACAAACTTATACACAAAAATTGATGAATTAAATGATCAAATCATCAAACAAGATACAAAAATAAGAGAAAAAGAACTACAACTGCAGGAAGCACAAACAAAAATAAAAGAAAAAGACTTGGAAATAAACGAGCTAAAAACAAACATATCCTCAGAAACACTAAACACGGATGAACAAACTGACGTAATAATAAAAGTATACAAAGAACAAATAGACAACCTCAAATCACAAGTAAAATCAAAAGATGAAATAATAGCACAACTAAAAGAAATACAACCAGACTCAACAGAATCTGCAGACTCAACAGAAAGCATAGATACAACAGAATTAGACGAGCTAAAACAAAAGAACAAAAAACTCGAAGAAGAAGTAGAACAGTTACGCATAGAAAATACAAACCTCAAGGAAGATCTGCCAGAAACATCAAATACGGAGATAACACAACTAAAATCAGTGATTGACAGACAAACAGAGGAACTAAAAGAAATACCAAATCTGAAAAATCAGTTAACCCTAGAAGTAGGAAACAGAGATCAGAAAATCAAGAAATACGAGGAAGAAATCGAGGAACTAAACACAAAGATAAAGCAAATGGAAGACCCATCCTCATACAAAGCACAATTCGAAGAGAAAGAACAGGAATACGAAGAAGCTAAAAAGGAAATCACCTCACTAAAAGAGGAAATAATAGCATTGAACGAGGAAAAGGTTGAAATAATACAGAAACAGGATGAAATATCCGAAAAAGAGCTAACAGACTTGAACAACAAAATCAAAGAACTTGAAGAAGAAAACAAGATACTCAAAGAGTCATCACAGGAACTGGATGTAAATCCAGAAAATACTGATGTAAATCAGTTAATAAAGGATTTCACAAGTAAATCTGAAGAATTAATTAGGGTAAAATCAGAATATCAACATCTTGAAGATTTAACTAAAGTAAATCAAATAAAAATGGGAAGTTTAGAAAAAGAAAACGCCAAACTAAAAGAATCCCTGGAAAATGTTGATAACAATATAATCACCACAGATGATTCACACATCCTAGAATTAGAAGAGGAAAACCAGAATCTAAAACAAGATTTACTAGAAAAAGATGACGAAATCACAAAAACAAAAGAAGAACTACAAACACTAAAAGATGAACTAGCACAGAAAGAGGAACAAGAATATAACACAGAAGATAACCCAGAGGAATACAACAAATTAAGTCANNGAAGAACTACAGAAAACAAACGCACTCGTAAAAGATGAATTAACAACACTCAAAGAACAATACAACGAACAACAAAAAGCCTTATCATCACTAACAACAGAGAAAACAGCATCAACAGAGAAAATAAGTAATCTAGAAGAACTACTATCAACAAAAGACAATGAAATAGCAGACCTAAAAGTACAACTAGACACATTCAACTTCAACGCAGTAACAAGTGAAAAAGATGCAGACGAACAACTCAAAAAGGAAATCAAAGAAACCAAAAAACAGTTATACGACAAAGACGCAGAATATGATAAACTCAAATTAGACTACAACCAACTTAGAAAGACTACAACACAACAGATATCAGAACTAAATGATGGAATACTTGAATTTACCAACAGAAACGAGAAAATGCAGAAAGAAAACGATTACCTAAACGACATCTTAAATGAGAAAAATACTTTCATAACAAAACTCGAACAAGAAAATGAATTCTTAAGACTTGATTCAGATAAAAAGGATGCAGAATACAAGAAACTGAAAGAAGAACTCTTTGACACAAAACGTGTAACAGACAACCAAATAGTCAAACTAAAAGAAGACGTACAAGACAAAAACGATAAATTAACTTCAATGCCACAGAAACTAGAACTCAAAAACATAGAAATCTCCCAGTTAAACAAGTTACTAAACTCAAAAGAAGAGGAAGTAATCTCAAAGACCGATGAAATCAAGGAACTAAGAGTTAACCTACAAGAATCACAGGAAAAAGTAAAACAATTAGAAGACAGATTATCAGAAGCATCTTCACTAAACGATGATAAAATAAAGGCAAAAGACGATGAAATATTCAAGATAAGAGAACATGCAAACGAATCCAACAAGAATAACGAACAGGAAATCACACGTTTAACCTCTCAACTAAATCAGAGAAACTATAAAATAGAAGAACTTAACGAGAATATAGAATCCTTAACTAATGAAGTGGAAATACTTAAGGCTGACGTTGAAAGTAAGACAGAACAATATGACCAGCTACAATCCATAATTGAATCAAAAGATGACACATTAGTCAAGAAAGATGAATTATTGGAAGATGTCAACGCACAGGTAGAAAGGTTTGAAAACAAACTCAAACTTAAAGATGATGACATCGATGAACTCAATAACACGATTCAACAACAGGATACTCTAATCCATTCCTTAAAATCCGATTTATCAGCTAGCAATGAGAAACTAGGTGAAATTACAGTATTAACTGATAAACTAGAAGAAAAACAACAAGAATTAAGCC
>MUZZ01000244.1 GCA_003266075.1 Methanosphaera sp. rholeuAM74 | reverse complement strand
TCTACAAGACGGAGAGGTTCAAAATCTAATTTACGAGATATTAAAATGAATATGGGAAATTTATTGAATTCAACAAAATCATTGTTTTTAAGAAACAAGAACTACCTCCTAATATCATTGGTAGTACTACTGTTGTCATTTATCATGGGAATGCTGTTTCACCAACAGCTAACTGATTTCATATTATTTGTTATAAAAGAAAACTTCTCACAAGATATGGCACAGCTTAAGGGAGTAGACCTCTTTATTGACATATTCACTAACAATTTGCGTGTAGACTTCACTGTGATGCTGATGGGATTGTTGTTCTCATTCTTTTCACTCATAATACACGTGTTAAACGGAGTTTTAGTGGCAGTATTAGCCTACCAAATTGACCCAGTAATATATACTGTGGGAATAGCACCTCACGGTATAATAGAGTTCACAGCTAGCATAATATCATTTGCAGTAGCATTAATAATAACGCACATGGAATGCTTAATCATCAGGGGAGTACTTTCTAATAATTACAATATTAAAGAGGAGCTTAACAAGTGTAAACCCATGCTTAAGGATGTTATTGTATTCATGGTTATAGTTGTGATTTTGTTATTCATAGCAGGTGTAATAGAATCATTTATTACTGGTGAACTATTGAATCTTGTAGTATGAGGATTGATACACGTGATGATTATTAGTGGAACACCAGGAACAGGTAAGACATCCCTATGTGAAGTACTCTCAAGAGAAGATAACTTGGAAGTTATAAGTGTTAACATGCTACTAGAAGACTATGATTTGAGTCTGGGTGTTGATGACCAGCGTGGATACACAATAGTTGACACAGAACGGATGATACCAATAGTAGATGAAATCATAAGAGACTATCCTGACAAAACAGTTATATTTGAGGGTCATATTGCACAGGACTACCCCCACGCTGATAAGGTTATTGTTCTACGCTGTAACCCAGAAGTTCTCATTAAACGCTTGGAGAAGAGAAATTGGAGTGAATCTAAAATCATGGAGAACGTATCTGCTGAAGTTCTCGGTGTATGTGCTGGTGAGTGCTATGAAAGCTATGGAGACCTCGTACATGAAGTTACGACTGATGATAAATCACCAGAGGAGTTATCCACAATTGTCATGGACATACTATGCGATAAGAGGGAATGTCCCATAGGTCATGTAGATTACATGGATGATTACATCCACTTATTGTAATAAATATTACGCTAAGCACCTAACTTACCTTTTTTTTTAAATTGTTTTTCATGAATTTAAACTATACTTACTTATATACTTTTTGTGTAAAGGGCTGTCTGTATTGTCACAGGCTACTTGTAGCATTGATAATTGACAACAAGAATCAATCACCACAACAAAAAGATGCCCAGATATA
>MUZZ01000245.1:246-3608 GCA_003266075.1 Methanosphaera sp. rholeuAM74 | reverse complement strand
CGCTTTTCATCGCCAAGTAAAAGGATCGTGTCGCCCGGTTTAATACCGAACACATCCCTTGCCTGCTTGGGGATTACTATCTGTCCTTTTTCACCTACAGTTGCTGTCCAGGCATACTTTCCTTCCGGAGTTTTCATTTCTGCACCTCTCTTGGTATGATTTGTATAACATATCATACTTCTTATTTTATGAATTATCAATCCTTTCAAACAAAAAACACGGGCAATCTTTCACAGCCTGCCCGTGTTTCTTCAGGGGTTTCATACATCACGCATTACTGTTCTGTGACGTATTTCTCGATTATCGTTTCGTTTACGAATTCGTTCTTGATCTCACCGAGTCTCTTGAAGTGTTCCTGTGCCTGATGTGCGGAAAGCGCCTCTGCATCGCGCCATTTCTCGAGCAGCAGCATTTCATTCTCATCCTCCGCCGACATATAGTAATCGTATTTGATGTTTCCATCCTCTGCTCTGCATGCAGCATCGATTCCCTCAGTCATTATAGCTTCGAGAAACTCTTCTCTCATATCGTCTTTACATTTATAGGTAACATTCAGCACTATCATTTTTACAGCCTCCTATATTTAAAATATGCTAATCCGCTTCAGCCGGAAGCGAACGATCCTGTACTTATCGGATGAAGCCCATACAGACACGGGGCTTCATCTCCTGAGATCATTTGTCGGGGATTGTTCTCCGCCATCGACATCTGTCATCGTCAGCATTCGATCTCCGTATCGTTACTGTTTCATCAGGGAACAGCTGCTGCTGTTGTTTATCAGTTCGAGCAGCCTTTCCTGAGATGCATTTTCCTTTTTCATTGCAGCGCACAGTTTTATAATCAGTTCTTTCTGCTCTGTATAGCAGCAGTCTGATTTATATGCGCAGTTCCCGCAATCCGGACAATTGAGCTTCGTATAATACTTTTCAAGTATTACGGAAAGATCCGATGTATCGCTGCAGACCCGATCTGCAGCTTCGCTGTTGTACATCTGCTTCAGCAATCTGTGTGCCTGCTCATTATCGAGACCTTCTCTGCGATAATCCGAATACTTTTTCATACATAGCAGGTATCGTCTCTCTGATTCATCTTTTGCTCTTATCAGTGTTTTTCCGAAAAATCCGGATGCTTCTTCAAAATTTTCCAGACGCAGCGCGAGGAACGCAGCAAGGCGGTCATTCTTATACTGATCCGCGCTTATAGGCACACCGCTTAGCAGACCGGCCAGATCGTTTCCGATAATATTCCTGTTATGACGGAGCAGCATCATCAGACGCGATGCCTCTTCATCGCTGAGCTTCGGGAATTTTACGAAATCCGCTGCTGCACGTATGAGAGTTCTCCTGAGCCTGACGGAGTTTCCATTGATTTTTCTGATCATTCTGAATCCCGGAATAAGAATATAGCATGCAGGGAAGCCCATGAATGAGCAATCTCGCAGTAATGGTTCGTACCCGTCTTCTCTCAGCATTCCGAGCATCTCATCCAGAAATTCCCGGTTGCTGTCTGCGTTGAATCTTGTCCACGGACTGAAGCTCCAGTCTGCTTCATTATAGAAAAGAGCTGCAGGATATACACCGTTGTTTCCCTGACAAACGTTAATTATATTTGCATTACATGCAGCATCCTGCGTTGAACCGATTCTGTATTGTTCTGCGTATTCTTCGAACGATCTGCCCTGAACGGCTTCCGTAATTGTACGCTCAATAGCCACCTGGAATGACGGATGTGCTCCGAGATTGATTCCGAATGTACCTTTTTCGAGATTCTGTATGCACAAGGCGACCACCGGCCAGCCTTTTCCGAGCGAACAGTCCAGTATCCTGACTTTGAAAGTGTCGTTTTTTCTGAGTTCCTCAATCAGCGGGAACAGTTCGCACTTACTCAGTTCCTCATCAGGAATCTCCGGTGGAACTGCAGATCCCTCAAGTATCATTAGGTTTACTTCTCGCTCCAGCATCTCAGACAGCCCCTGTACCAGAGCTTCTTCCATCGTATTGCCTGCTGCCATTCCGTTACTTCCCGAAAACCAGCGTGCCACAAATGCAGGAACCTTTACTGTTCGCCCTTGTGAAATATCCGCAAAGGGAATGCATGGAATATACGCTTTTCCGTTCCTTTTGTAACTGAACAGATTGCAGAGCGCCGGTCCGTCCGAATTCTCATCTTCATTTTTGAGCTGATCAAATACATATTTCGTAAACGGATCAGGATCATCCAGAACATCCGCTAAAGGTACATCCTCTTCATCCGGTGAAGCCCGGAAAAGTCCCTTACTGTAATCCGGATCATTGCCGAGCATGCCTCCCAGCAGGAAGTTATTCTGAAGGCGCTCCATAAGTTCTCCGTAGCCACTCGCCGTACTGTATATTTCATCAGTCCCTTTGCCATTTACACCTATTTCTGTAGGATGCAGAGTGATACGGTTTGAAAAATACCCGTTTCCATTCTCGCCGGTCCATCTCAGTACCGTAAAGATCCCGGCCTTCTGCAGGATCTGCTGAATGGCCAGGATCGTTTCCTCGGGTGTTCTTTCTTTATATTTCGAATATGACTTTTTCATTTGTCATCAGTTTTCTTTTTGTTCAAGTATAAATCCACTTTTGTCCTGCGCACGTGCAGGAATAGAGTTCAGATTATTTTCCATCTTATGTCTGAAAATTTCATTTGGTTGAATATTCGGCGCTTTATCTTCAGCGCATAACGCAATACCTCCGCTTACGCCGTCAAGTTTTTCCGAATCCAGCTTAGCATTTGTTTCTGCTACATCCTGCTCTGTAAGTTCACCGTTCATGATTGCTTTTTTCTTGTCTTCCATGGGTTCCCTCCTCATCTTATATCAATTCTATAAACGATCGGTCTAATCATTATTTTTTAATAATTCCAGTTTTTGTTCCATACTTCCACGTAATTCTGAAGAATTTTCTTCCTGATATAGAAGTACGGCCTTATTATCAGATTCAGAAAAAAGATAACCTCCGCTTACGCCGTCAAGCTTTTCCGAATCCAGCTTGGCATTTGTTTCTGCGACATCCTGCTCTGTCAGTTCACCATTCATAACTGCTTTTTTCTTATCTTCCATGTTGACCCTCCTGACATTACATTGAATTTATTTTCCGAATGATATTCCCCGCCGTCTGCAGAGGCGGGGAATATCGAGATCTGTTGTACTCCCTAACATATTATACAATCAACAACCGATTCGGAGACAGTTTTTGGTGCTTTTCCTTTTATTCCTTGGCTGCTGCTTTGAGAGCTGCTACGACCTCTTCCTCTGTGGACATTGCCATGACCTTGTCCGCAATGGCATCAGCCTCTGCTTTTGACCACTTAGAAATGATGCAGCGAGCTGTGAGTACAAG
>MUZZ01000245.1:0-224 GCA_003266075.1 Methanosphaera sp. rholeuAM74 | reverse complement strand
TTTCCGGCTGCGATGATCTGCTTGATAGAGCGGAGCACTGCCGGCTGGAATGCCGAGTAGAGATATGCGACTTTGGCATTGCCTCTGTCTACGGCCATTGTATAACCCGTCAGGTCATTGGTACCGATGGAGAAGAAGTCTGCTTCTCTTGCGAGCAGATCTGCGATAACAGATGCGGCTGCTGTCTCTATCATGCATCCTACTTCTATTCCGCTGTCAAATGC
>MUZZ01000296.1 GCA_003266075.1 Methanosphaera sp. rholeuAM74 | reverse complement strand
ACAACGAGAGAGTCGAGACTCCTGACGGACTTGCCAAGGTAGTAAATGTCGATTATTTCAACGGCAGGATCAATACGCGCGGCATAGAGATAGATCCGGAAACCGGTGAAGAGGTCTTCTCGCAGGAAATCAAGTCTTTCACAAAGGATGAGATTAAACGCAAGGGAAAGAAGGGGAAGCGTGCCAATGATGCTGCAGACGATGATCTCGTTGATGATGCCGAGCTTCGTGCGCTTGAAGAACTGATGAGTGATTTCTGATGGATGATGCAAATGAACGCATAGATGACACCGGTTTCGGAGGGCTGAGAGTTATTCAGAGCAGAGAATTCGGATATGGAGTGGATTCTGTTCTCCTTGCAGCCTTTGCGGCCGGAGAAACCGGCGCCAGAGCTATTGCTCCGGGGTCTGCCGCGGCCGATCTCGGGACCGGAAACGGCATAGTTGCCTATATACTTTCACACAAGGTAAAGGATCTGCATATCACAGGCTATGAGCTGCAGCAGCCGGCATATTCGAGGGCAGTCAGAGCTCTTGATCTGAATATTCAGGCAGACAGCACTCTGAAGGACAGAATAGGATTCATCAACTGTGATATCAATGAAATAAACGGAATGGAGGATATGGATGCTGTAGTCAGCAACCCTCCGTACTTTCGCAGGCAGGGGGCGATAGCAAGTTCATCTGAGGAAAGGTATCTGTCGAGGCATGAATCCACTGCGGATATAAGAAATTTTGCGGATAAAGCCGCATCCATGCTCAGAAGAGGCGGCGGATTTTACATCGTGCACAGGCCGGACAGACTTGCAGACATCATCTCTGCAATGAGGTCCGCGGGAACAGAGCCGAAATACCTGCAGTTTGTCGTACCAAAGGAAGGCGAGGCGCCGAATATAGTTCTTATATGCGGTATAAAAGCTGCCGGACCGGAGCTTCGTGTGCTGCCTCAGATAACCGTGCATAAGCATGGCGGCGGCTATACCGATGAAGTGCTGCGATTATACGGGAGATTATGAAGGGAATGTTGCAATTCAGCATTCGGCGGATTAGTCACAATTAATGGCCTGTATGGCGCTACCTTACAGATAAGATCTATCGTGAACGATAAC
>MUZZ01000269.1:1367-3877 GCA_003266075.1 Methanosphaera sp. rholeuAM74 | reverse complement strand
TATTGAATTCTTCTATCACAAATTATGGAATAGTGATAGTTGATGAGGATACTGTTATCGGAGATTTGTTTTCAATCACTACGAATACTGGTAGTATTTACTCTAATAATACTGAGTTAATAAGTGTTCTTGCACAGAGAGGACTATATATTGGAGAACAGACGCTTGATAATACTGTAATAGATACTCCTATTACTAATAATGGTCAACTTACATTCAATAACTGTACATTGAACTCTACCACCACAAATAATGGTGTTCTCGTGATTAGTGATGATACCGTGTTTGGTGAAAACTTCAAATTAGCTGGTAGTGGTGAAATAGTTATTAATGATATTNNAGTCTACGATATAATTATGGTAATCTTACGTTGATTAACTGTACTTTGGACTCTTCACGTCTCCAGTGGGGTATGACTTTCTATGATTACATTTACAATAGTGGTAATCTATCCCTGATTAATTGTACTTTGGCTTGTGCCGTGAATAATACAGGTAGTCTGATTATCGATAACTCTGGTATACCTGGAGGAACATTTAGCAATTATGGTGAATTAGAGATTAATAACGTTTCTTGGTTAGATATTAGTGGAAATAATAGACCTGACGGACCATGGAATAATCTTGTATTTTATTCTGGGGATGCTTTTATTAGAAATTCATCATTCTCCTCAATAACAAAAGACCTTAGTATATCTGTTAAGTCAGGTAATCTTTACATCTATGACTGCCAATTCACAGACTTTAGTGGAACATTTACTGGAGCTAGCGGCAATGCCTCCATAACATTAATCAACACAACCATGAAAAACAATAAACGTGCAATACGAGCGTTCGACTATATCCCAAGTATTACTATGATAAACTGTACGTTTGAGGATAACAATGATGTTTTAAGTGCAGATAATGCTGTTATAAACAATTGTACTTTTATTAACAACTCAAAAGTCATCACTTCAAACAATACATATGTTAATGATTCAGTTTTCATAAATCATACGGCTGATAGTATACTTAGGATACAAGCAGACTGTACTATCTCCAATTGTACTTTTGAAAATAACTCCCTTTCATCACCTAGTGGTGTTGTTCTATTAAGTGGTGTTGCTATTAACTTACTGCCTAACGGAAACAATGAAATGCTTATCGTGGACAACGTCTTCAAAAACAATCATATTGACACTGTTGAAGGTATAACTACTGCTGGTTATATGCCAATGGATTATACACGAAATGGGTATGGAACAGATATAAGTTTAGGAGCATATTATAGATCAAATAACTTTATGGGTAGTAATAACCATCTAGTAATTGCTAATAACCAGTTTATTAACAGTCAAACAACCCAAAAAGCAGGAGCTATCTTCATTAACTTTAATGAAACCTGTGAGGATAATTCACTAGAAATAAGTGCTAACATATTTGAAAACGTTAAATCAGAATCAGAAACAATAATACACAACAATACCGGTAATGTTTTAATAACAGATAACAATTACGTTAACTGTACAATAGATATTACTGAATTCACATTATCTTCACCAGTTGAGGATAACATTATAGCTGTGGGTGATGAAGTTGCATTAACAATAAACACAGCACTAGTAAATCCAGAATTCTATGACGCAAACATACTAGACAACTACAGTATAGTAGTTAATGATACTGTGATTGAAAGCACAACTGATAACACTTACACCTTTGTACCAGAAGATTATGGTACATTGAACATCAAGGTTACCACACCAGTAATAGAAGATGAAAGTAATATTGTGGTTGTCTATGTGAACAAGTACGAGTTAACAGTTAATCCAATACTAGCAGAGATTGATGGTAATACAGACATTAGTGTAAATGCTTTAATCAACGATGAAAACATTGATAGTGGAAGGGTATACTTCACAGTCAACGGTAAAATATTAAGAGACCAAAGTACTGGTAAAATATTGTATGCAGACGTATCTGATGGAGTGGCAACACTTAGTGATGTCAACGTTACTAAAGCATGGAATGAGGATACAGAAATAGTTGCAGTATACCAGGCAAACAATGATGTTCCATCATTTACCAGTGACACAGTAAATCCAACGATCACATATCCAGAAGCAACAGAACCAGAATTCACAGTAACTGATGCAACAGCTACAGCCGGAAGTGAAGTAACCATCACAGTAACCACGAAAAACCTCGGCAATGGTAAAGTAGTCCTAAAAGTCAACGGTAAAACTGTGAAAGCAAATGATGGCAAACTATACGCCAAAGTAACAGATGACACAACGACATTCACATACACAGTACCTAAAACATTGAAATCTGGTGGCTACACCATCAAAGCAGTATACACTAGTGGTACATCCAAACTAGAAAGTGAGGGTGTCCTTACAATAGAATAGGGATAACATAGTTTATCCTCCCTATATCTTATTTTCTTTTTTTATAGTAGGAGAGTGAATATAAAATGCAAAACAATCTTAAACTATTCACGGCAACCCTAATCATAATCACATTACT
>MUZZ01000269.1:0-1297 GCA_003266075.1 Methanosphaera sp. rholeuAM74 | reverse complement strand
GAAGACTAATAAGAAATCAACGAAAACAACAGACGTGAAAAACTATAATGAACTCGTAGGAGCACTAAATCAAGCAGTAAATGATACAGACCATACTGAATATGTTATAAACTTGAATAATGGAACATATACAAGTACTGTCAATTATGATTATGACTACTGGCCAAATGCTACAAATGATGTTAACATCATAATTAATGCTAACAATCAAAGCATAAAAACCGTAGCAACACAGAGTACACAAGCATTAGGTGTACAAGTAAATGAAAAGTACAACCTCACAATTAACAACCTCAAGATAGAAGGAAAACTAACATTCTATGGAAACACGACTATACAAAACTCAATCATTAACGAAACAATTACAAACTACGGAACACTATACATAGACAACAATACAGTAATAGGAAAAAATGCTAGGATAAATGGTAACGGAAAAATAGTGATTAACGATATGGACAGAATAATCAATAAACTAAGCTTTTTGAATGGTACATATACAATTGTCAATAAAAGTGTTGGAGTAATCGAAAACCATGGAAACATTACACTAATTAACTGCACGCTTAGTTCTGTAAAAGAAAACACCATAAATAATTATGGAAATATTACTCTCATAAATAGTAAAATATTGCAAAATACATCTACATTCTACGTAAATAACTATAATGAATCTAATATGAAATTAATCAATTCTAGTGCAGTATTTACTATGTATAATTATGGTGTTTTAGTAATCTCTGATGACAGTACGATTGAAAATGGCAGTTATTTTCTAACTAATGATAATGGTGTGATAATAAACAACACCAATAGAATAGTACATTTCTTCAATTTTATAACCGGCAATTACACATTCAACAAAATAACATTCCAATCTGGTATAACATTTCTCGGAAATATTATCTGCAACAACTGTAATTTAAAAGGAATTGCTACAAATCGTGGAAATTTGACAGTGAAGAACTGTACAGTTAATAGTATTACTAACTATAATAATGCTAATTTAACTGTGAATGATTCTACTGTTACTTACGTGTACTGTTTTGCAAATAGTAATACAACAATAACTAATTCAACCATTAAATATCTGACTATCTATTCTGATGCTGATTGTACTTTAGTTGATGTTAAACTGACTAGTGCTATGTATTTATATACTCGTGGAACATTATACATTGAGGGTTCTATTGAATTTGGAAATGACTTTGTTCTAGATGATTCTGGCCAAATAGTTATCGATGACGCAAGTAAACTATTTAATGCTATGAATACACAATTAAATGCTGACTATATT
>MUZZ01000177.1:592-2791 GCA_003266075.1 Methanosphaera sp. rholeuAM74 | reverse complement strand
ACACCTCGCAGTACGTAGTGATGATATGGACGATTTTATAGCTTTTAATGATTTGACTTTGACTGAGAATCCTGATTTGATTTTATGGATTATTCAGAACAGTTCCCTGATTGAGAAGGGATTTGTGGAAGTTCTTATTAATGCCGTGCGTAATGGTGAGAACATCATCAACACCCTCAAATCACTTAAACTAAACTATGAGTGATTGTATGAAGCCACATGTTCTACTTAATAGTGCCATGACTGTTGATGGTAAAATTGCGACTAGTAACTCTTCGATGCAGATTTCTGGTAGTGATGACTTAAAACGTGTCCATATGTTGCGTAAGAAGTTTGATGCTATAATGGTGGGCATCAATACTGTTATCATTGATAATCCTAGGTTGACTGTGCATAAGATTAAGTCTGAATCTTATGATAATCCTATTAGAATTATTGTTGATAGTCGTCTTAGAATTCCACGTGATGCGAATGTCTTGGATTCTTCTGCTAGGACTATCATTCTTACCACTAGAATGGCTAGAGTTAGGGATGTTGAACTCTTAAGAAGTATGTGTGATGTCATCGTTTGTGGTGAAGACGTTGTTAATTTATCGGAGGCTTTGAAAATTCTTTATGATATGGGTATTTCCAGTATAATGTTGGAGGGTGGCTCTACACTTAATTTTTCCATGTTTAAGGATGGATTAGTTGATAAAGTTTCTGTCTGTATTGGTTCTAGGATTCTGGGTGGTGTTGAATCTAAGACTCTTGTTGGTGGTAGGGGTTTTAGCTTGGATGAAGTTGTTGAATTAGAATTAGATGATTTTTATCGTATTGATGGGGATATTGTCTTGGAGTATAATGTAAAGAAAAAGGAGTAATATGTTTTAATTAGTTATTATAATATTCCTTTTTTCTTCAATATCCTTTCTGGGTTGTCTTTTAGTACTTTTTCTATTTCTTTTTCTGGTATTTCTGCTCCTCTTGCTATTCTTTCTGCTAGTTCATAGTTTATCAGGTCGTCTGGTGCGTGTGTGTCTGTGTCTAGTACGAGGTTTGCTCCGTATTCTAGTCCTAGTTTTGCTACGTGTCCGTTTCCTAGGCAGTGTCCTTTTCTTGCACTTATTTCTAGTGATACATCGTTATCTACTGCTATTTGGACTTCTTCTGGTGTTATTAGTCCAGGGTGTCCTAGTATGTCTACTTCCGGACATTCTGCTGATGCCCTGTTTGTTCCGGCTCTTACAGGTTCTACTATTGTTTCACCGTGTACTACTATTATTTCTGCACCGTAGCTTCTGGCCTTGTTTGCTAGTTTGTCTATTACTTCTATTGGTGTGTGTGTTATTTCTACTCCCGGGATTACTTCGATATCCCAGTTGTCTCTTATATCATTTACTGCTTCAGCTATTTTTGATGCTACTTCTATGTTTGAGGCATCAACGTGGTCTGTGATTGCTATTGCCCTGTGTCCTAGTACATCGGCTCTTCTTGCTAGTTCTGATGGTAGTAGTTCTCCATCACTGAATATGCTGTGCATATGTAAATCTATTCTTTTATTTTCTGACATATTATCTCCATTTGAATATTTATTGTTTTAGTATATGTAATTGTTTATTATTTTAAAGTGATAAATATATCTATATGATTAGTAAACTTAGCGTATTTGTACCGTGTCATATTACGGGTTTTTTTGAAATTGTTGGTAATGATGATCCACTTCTGAAGGGTTCTCGTGGTGCTGGTGTTGCCTTGGATTCTGGTGTTGTCACTACTTGTGAAGTTAGGAGTGGTTCTGGTAATGTCTTTGTCAGGGTTAATGGCGAATTTAATAGGTTGAATACCATTACAGGTAAAGCTGTGGATTTGATTGTGGATATGTTTGACCTTTCTTTTGATGGTTTTGATGTTTTTATTGACCATGATGTGGATTTACCTATTGGTGCTGGTTTTGGTACTAGTGCGGCTTTTAGTTTGGGGGTGAGTTTGACTTTGCCGTCATTGTTTGGGGTTAATCTTTCCTTTAAGAGGGCTGGTGATATTGCTCATTTGGTTGAGATTTATTCTTCTAGTGGTTTGGGTGATGTTGCTGGTGAGATGTTTGGTGGTTGTGTTATGAGGTTGCGTGAAGGTTCGCCCACTAATGCATTACTTGATAAAATTTTACTAAGCCAACCTATATATGTTATAACAAAAACTTTGAGTTCACTGGAAACT
>MUZZ01000177.1:0-473 GCA_003266075.1 Methanosphaera sp. rholeuAM74 | reverse complement strand
TGTGATATTACAAAAATTAATTTAAATGGAATAAAATACGAAAAAAATAGTGAAGACAGATAAAAGGAGTTCTATACCTTTTTAACATCTTCTATACAATAGATGATTCCCTTCTTCTCTAATCTATTGATTAGTCTATTGGTCATCTTACCTACTGAAAATACTAGTACACGTAGACCTTTTTCTGCAGCACTACACGTTGCTTCAGTAGTAGCGAATTCAAAATCAGGATAAACATTCAAATAATTTGTTATGGCTCTAGCACTAGTACCCAGGACACCTATTCTGTCAAATTCCTGTGAGAATATTTCCTCAATTTTCTCCATGTCACATGCTCTTGAACCACCCTCGGCTATTGGAGGAATTTTAACTATCACAACATCTTTAGGTACTAAATCTATTTCTCCGCCTAAGTTGATGAGTGTTACATCTTCACCCTCCTTAGCATCTGCAAATACTTCTGCGTATGCACC
>MUZZ01000192.1 GCA_003266075.1 Methanosphaera sp. rholeuAM74 | reverse complement strand
CACAGAACATGAAAATGCTAACAGCTATAGGCATACATCCACGTGCTATACCTGAAGACTATAATAATGTCATAAATAATATGGGCAGTTACTTAAATGAAAGTAATGTGGTAGCAATTGGTGAGATTGGTCTTGAAGTGGCATCTTCCATTGAACAGGAAGTGTTTATTAAACAACTTAGATATGCTGATGAAAACAACATTAATGTGATTGTACACACACCAAGAAAAAACAAGAAAGAAATAACACAAAAAACTATTGAACTAATAGACGAAAACATAGATGGAAAACTGGTACAGCTAGACCACATAGACAACTCCATAATCGACCTAGTAATAGATAAAAACTACACACTAGCAATAACAGTACAACCACTCAAAATGAGCGTCGATGATACCGTTGAACTATTAGACAAATACGGCTACGATAAATTCGTGATAGATAGTGACGTAAGCTATGCACCATCAGATCCATTAAGCCTACCAAAACTAAAACACGCACTAGAACTAAATGATACCAAAAAAAGCGACGTTGCCAAAGTGTTAACAGATAACGCTAAAAAGTTTCATAAATTAAGCTAAACAAAAAAAACAGTAAAAATCTAAGGGGTTAGGAGAAATGATTTGATATAATTATTTCATTAACCTTATTTCTTCTGGAGCAACGACTATAACATTCTTTGTACTGCCAAGCAGTACTACCCCTGCATTAGTATTCTTTTTAAACTCCTTAAGTTTAGAGCCTACCTGCTTGTACTCAGATACTCTTCTTTCCTGGATATATTTGAAGTCAATGATTGCAGGAATACGTGTTTTATCCAGATTTTCTAGTTCTAAATCTAAATCCTTTAACGTTTTTACTTTAACTAAACGAATAGTATCAACGGTAGCTTTATTAGGTTCTATTAATACAACATCATCATCGTCATCATCATCACCAGGACTAATAATTATGTTATCATAGTCATCATAGGAATTTTCTATGGATGTGATTACATTATCATCCAATACCTTCTGATTTTCATCAAAATGTGATTCCATGTTAAATTCACCGTCATATTCCCTGTCAATGGACTTTTTAACATTGACTGTTAAATCTTTAATTGATTCTTTCATTTGTTATCACCCACATATTCTAATACTGTGTTAATTAGACGTAAGAGACCACCATTTGAATCTGTATGAATATCTACCGTAGGTAAATTGAATTCATTCTCGATATCTTCTAATGATTCATCTTTAGCATTTCGTCTGTTTATTGATAAAGCAATTACTTTTGTTGGTTCTACTGATTCTATAGCTTTCAATTCACTTTGTATACCAATTGGTTCTCTGAAAGGATGGTTAGGTCTATGACATAAAACAACTGCATCAGGCATAGCACCAAATAATATGGCTGCTGATAAACCCTTAGGATGTGGATTTCCTGTTTCTGTCAGACTTGATTGACCCTCGACAAATATAATGTCNNCTAAAGTTAATATCTGTAGGTTTTTCAAGACCCATTTCATCAGTTGATATTATCACGGATTTCAATCCCATCTGTTTAGCCATTTCACCTAGTTTTCTTGTTGTTGTACGTTTTCCACATTCCTGTGATGTACCTCCAACAAATATGACTGGCTTTTTATGATAATATGTTATTTTAGGAAGAACTTCAGTACATTTATCTGGAGCAACACCCATAACTTTTTCAACATTATCAAGTCTTGAACTAATCTGCTTGATTTGAACTCCTTTTTGATTTGCGAACTTAATCAATGAAGGATTGTCTTCCAAAGGTAATGATCTAAATGAAGATAATACGTTTAAACCTAAATCAATAGCTTGTACCGCGTACTTTAGTGCTGTACCTTCTGCCCCTATGGGTAACATTATAGCAACAGTTTTGGCGTCAGTTTCATCGACTAAATCCTTTAAGTTGGATGATACTATGTGTCCACAGAACTCTTTTCCCTGTTTTTGTGGGGAGTCATCAACAAAACCTGCAGTTTCTACTCCAGAAAAGTTTGATAATTTCTCTCCTCCACCTCCAGCACCAATTATGATGAAAGGACTTAACTCTTTAAAATCCTCACTAGACTTAATTGAATACAAAAAATCACTTCTCCACTAAACATTATAAATAATTTTTATATGCTAATATGTATATCAATTATCTAATTTATATTTATCTAATAGGAGATAACTGCTACTAGACTAAGTTCTAAATTTCAACAATGTAAAATAAGTTATAACAGATACTTGTCCAAGGAGTAATTTTCATCGATGACTACTTCGACAACCCTATTATCATCTAGTTTATAAGGAATCATGAAGAACATCATTAGATTAATCTGAATTTTGTTCAAAGCCCTTGAAATGGCAGTAGTACGAACTATCTTTACATTGTCATTTAAATCATCAAGACAAAAATCAAAATCTTCGATATACTTGTTATGAATAGACAGTAATTGAGGATAATGCTTATCATAATTTACGACATCATTAACCGTGATTTTAACTTCCAACCTATTATAAATGTAGGTAATACTGTCCAATGCTTCAAAATACTTATCTATTTTTTCTTGGGTAGCTGTTATAACATCAGGATTAATACTGTAACTTCTAATAACCAATGAAAGATTTGGAAAAGTGAATTTGTATCCATGTTCATCATCAAATGCGTAAAGTATCCTTATAATATGATGCAACACTTCAAAGGTAATGTTAGATGGTATAATGACATCCCTTACTGTATCAACACTTTTTAGGTTAAATTTAACATAATATCCAATCATCAAGAATCACTTAAGTAATATATATAGTAGTCAATGGATTAATACTTTAAGAAGAAGTATAGTTAAAACATTAAGCTAGAAACTATGCAAATACCCCAAAAAATGTTTTCATACAGGATAAACTTATAATTAACTAAAAAACACTTTAACCATATTTTAAAAATAAAAACCGTGAAATAACTAAAACGTGATATAAAAAGAGTAAAAAAATACATTACAGAAATAAATAATTATAAATATGTTAATGATTAAAACATTAGTATATAATAGTTATAATTATCAATTAAGTAATTTAAATATAACATCCTAGTAATTAGGAGAGATTAATATGAAAATCAATAAAAAGTACACTTTCATAATCATGGCAATCATGATACTAGTGGTAGGACTGGCAAGTGTATCTGCAAATGATACTGAAAACACATCCATTTCCAGCCAAAAAAGTGAAATACAGACATCAAATCAGGAATACGATATACAAGCACATCAAAGCAACATTCAAAAAATAAAAGACACTACAAAAACCACTAATAAAACAAAGGGTGCAACTAAATCAGTTACAGTGAAAACATACCGACAACTGGTAAACACACTTGAAAATGATTATGACGTAGATGTAGTGAATCTTGAAAGGGGAACATACAAAATCACCGAAAGCATAGCTCTTCAACGTGATGTGACCATCAATGGAAACAATTCAGTACTTGATGGACAAGGAAGATACTCATTCCTATTCATACACAGTGGAAACAATGTTAAAATAAATGATTTGACTATACAGAATACTAAAGGAACAAACCGTGGGGCAGGAGCAGTCATTAACTCTGAAAGTTGTACATCAACAATCAAAAACTGTAAATTCAACAACAACTATGGAATAGCCGATAGGGGTGGAGCGATAACCAACCGTGGAACTCTCACCATAATAGCATCAACCTTCACAAACAATACCGATATTAAAAGTGGGGCAATCTATAGTAATGGACCATCCATAAACATATACAACTCCACCTTCACAAGAAACGTTGCAAGTAGTAATGGTAACGATGACAAGACAGCTGTATTATACCTTGCAGGTGAAGACAGGATCGTATTATCAGGTAACACATTTAATAACAACAAAGGTCGAGCAATACATAGTTACAAAAACAAGAACATTTTAATTAACAATACCAAGTTCATAAATAGTGCCATGTCGACTAGGATAGATATCAGGGGATCAGTACTGGATAACTATGAAACACCGATGACATTAGAAAATTGCACATTCAACAACATTAATACCACCACAGCCAAAAAGAATAATGGAATCATCTATCATGAAGCTGGTGCATTGAATATGCTAAACAATAACTTCACAAACATCAACAGTAAATCTACACAGCCAATTACACAGGGTGGAATAATATTCATAAGAAATTCTACCAGTAAAGTGGAGGATAACCTATTTGCAAACAAGGTAAACTCTGGTAATACACGGGGAGGAGCAATATATCTTAACCTAGTCAAGGCAAATGTGACAAATAACATATTCAATACGAGGGTTACTGGAAAAACCACCTATGGTGGAGCAATATATGTAGACCCACAGGCAACACTGAATGAAGGGGCAAACCTCTTCAACAACACAGTAACAGGCTCAGATATCAAAAGTAAAACAATATTTTCATGGGGAAAAGTGAATCATATCAACGTAAAAAGCAATGTTGAAATAAGAACTGCCCCAGCATCAGTAATTGTTGGAAACAAGGTCACCTTAACTGCTAACGTCACTTCCAAGGGGCAATTGGTTAATGATGGTAAGGTTATATTCAAAGTCAACGGTGTGACACTCAAGGATTCGAAAAACAATGCAATTGCATCAACTGTTAGAAATGGAAAGGCCTCAATTACTTATACTACACCAATTTCATGGTCAAAGGAATCATATAAGTTCATAGCCAAATTCGTTAACAGTAGCAAGTACAATGACAGAGAAAGTCAGAGTGAAACTTTAACCATGAAAAAGAGAACAGCGAAAATCACTTTAACCCTAACACCGAATAGTGGTGCTATGGATGATGTGATTATTTTAACTGCTAGAATCAACGATAACATGACCGTGAATACTGGATTGGTCATCTTCAAGTTCAATGGTGAAACCATCAAATACTCTAATGGTACACAAGTGAGAGTAAACATTAAGAATAATGTTGCCACATACAAGTTCACATTACCTCATGGAATAAGTGCGAGAAACTACACATTCACAACTGTATACTCTAATATTAGGTACAATAGGATGGAAACACAAGCAATACTAGGTGGAGTCAAAGCCAACGTTAAAGTAAAACTCGATAATGCTACAACTAATAATAATGTGGCTTATCTAACTGGAAAGTTGACTGATGTGAAAGGACACTCTGTTACAGGCTCAACATACTGTGCTATTAAAGTTGGAAATACTGTAATTAAAAACAGCCAAGGCAATGCACAGTACTTTGAAGTAAAAAATGGTGATGTGAAAATATCCTTTAGAATACCAGATGAAGTATTGAGTGGTAGTTACGTATTGACTCTGATATGTAATGAAAGAAACTCTTATAATAATGCAAGGGGTACGAGTACAATCATAGTAACAAAATAAGCCCCTAATCTAATTTTTTTTTTAGAAAAATAGGCTGTGCGACAATTATTTTGTCATATAAATTATATGTTAACAAAGATATTAAACAAAATATCAGCATGGATATATTAATATTATAAACAGTGTCAACAAATTCTTTTTGAAAACTCGTGAAACTGAATTGTTGAACTCTCTCTTTATAAGTAAAATAATTAGACACTTTTTGGAGAGTTTTCGCACAACATCTGATCTTTTAAAATTGAATTAGATAATTAAAATATAAAATAGGTGGGGGATTAGATTATTGGATAGAAATATTAGTATCTTATTTTACCTATGTGCCTTGTACTTCCAGGATCTTCACCATTGTATATTGATAGGTGGTATATGAACCATTCTAATGGTATTATTGTGATAAATGGTGCTAGTAATGGGTCTGCATCATAATAGTCATATGAGTTGAAGTTAATACAGTTGACATCTAAATCCTGACAGAACTTTATGGCTTTATTAGTGAGTTCATCATCTTCAGACTTCAAGAATACTACTGTTACATCCTTTTCCACTCTTTCTATTAACCCATGCCTGAATTCTCCTGAAAATACTGGACAAGCATGTTTTAATGCTCCTTCCATGAACATCGTCATTGCCAGCTTGTATGCCAGTCCGAAGTTCAATCCATCACCCATACAATAGAATATATCGACGTCCTTGTTTTCGTTTGCTAATTGTTTTGATGATTCCTCTGTTGTTTCCAGTAACTCTGTTATGACATCAGGTATCTGATATAATTGTTCAAGTATTTTCTCTGTCCTTTCTGATTTAATCATGGAGTAGAATATTACGTACAATGAGAATAACTGTGTTATATATGTTTTAGTTCCGAGTATTGCATGTTCTTCTTCACATCTTGTTATGATAGCATCGTCAGCTTCTTTTGCCATTGAACTATCCTGAAGATTGGTTATTGACAGAGTCGTTAAGCCGTACTCCTTAGCTTTTCTTAGTGCTGCTAGTGTGTCTGATGTTTCACCAGATTGTGAAGTCAAGATGACACCCATGTTAGCATCTTTTTCCAGGTACTGGTTGTTTGCAAACTCAAATCCAGTCTGCACGTCTATGTTCATTGGTGAAATTGTTTTTATTCCATCCCTGATAGTGTAGCAAGTTGAAATTGAACTTCCACATCCTATTAAGAAGATTTTATCGAATTTACTGTATGTTTCTGATAGTTCTTCTAGATGCTTCTTTTCTGCTTCTATTGTTTGCTTCAACGATTTCGGTTGATCCATCATTTCCTGATACATTTCATATTCCATTTTATTTATCCCCATTTCCATATTTTCTTTATGAAGTGTTTTCTTTTTTACACTTCCATAATATTTCCATTATTTAGAGGGTATACCTCGCTTTATTAATAATATGTTATTTGTTTAACCATATTTAAATAAGTTGTTGTGAAAACACTA
>MUZZ01000303.1 GCA_003266075.1 Methanosphaera sp. rholeuAM74 | reverse complement strand
CGGAATAACCTATAATAATGTTATTGAAAATCAAGTAATATCTGATGATGATTGGCCGGAGATTACAGAAAATACATTTTATAATCATTGTACATTTACTAATACAGATAGTGGGATTGATAATTATGCAACAATATATATAAATAATTCCGAAGCTAAAGGAGAAAGTTATCAATATAGTTTCCAATTATTAAACAATGAACCTCCATCAAAAATGATAATTAACAACTCAAAAGTATATCAACTTTACAATGGTGGAGATCTATTCATTTATAATTCAACACTAAATGATGCGTTAACAACATTTGGAGATAGTGTGATAGTAATAGACGAATTAACCACATTAGGACCTGATTTTAACGTGATAATATTAACTTGGACTGAAACACGTGGATTAATATACACAAACAACACACAAATAATTAGTAAATTAGAAGAATTGAATATACCTGGAATTACAATAATTTCTGATGATTCAAATGATGATAATATAATAATAGAAAATCAAACAATTACAGATGCAAATACAAATTCTAAAAATTTAACATACATAAACTGTATTTTAAATTCAAAAATACTGAATTATGGAAGTTTAACATTAATAAACTCAACATTAAACTCTACTATTGAAAACCAGGGAACATTAATAATTGATGATAATTGTGTTCTTGGTGAAAATTTAGTTTTAGAAAATAAGGGTGAAATTGTCTGTAACAACAGTACTTCTTTAATTCCATATAGTACTATTATTAATGGAAATTATGCTCTAGAAAACATAATATTGAATTCTAATAAAACCAATAACGGAAATTTAACTTTAATTAACTGTAACATAACCGCAAAAATAACCAATAACGGAAATTTAACTTTAATTAACTGTAACATAACCGCAAAAATAACCAACAACGGAAACCTCACACTGATAAACTCTTCACTCTCCAACAACAACCTCACGGTAAGTGGTAGTGAAATTAAAGGATTTTTAATAGAAAATAGCGGAAATTCAACATTAATTAATTGTACTGTAGAGAACAATACGTTTAATACTAGTCATAGTGGTTGTGAAGTAATATACGGACTTAGTAATTCAGATTATGATTTTATAGAGAATAACCTAAAATCTATGGTTAGTGGTGTTATTTATAATAATGGAACTATGAATGTTATTAATAGTGGTTTTTTAAAGAATAAAGTTGGATTTATCAACACCACCCATGCTACGGGTAGGGGTGCTGCAATTTATAATAATGCTTTATTAAATATTGATAACAGTACTTTTATCGATAATTGGGCAGGTATAGAAGGTGGAGCAATATACAGTAACGCATTCAAAAAGTATTATACACAAGAACAAGATTCTCCTGCAATATTAAACATAAATAACTCTGTATTCGAAAATAACTATGCAGGATTTTATGGAGGAGCAATAAAATGTCAAAACTTCACAATAACTAACACCAACTTTACTAATAATAGCATAGATAACCAAGTTGAAGGATGGAGAATAAGTGGAGGATTCCTTTGTTCAGGAGGAGCCATCCACTCAACCAACGGCAATATAGACAATTGTATCTTTGAAAACAACAGTGCAGGTATAACACCAGGAAAAGTATCATACAATAGTTTCATTGCAGGAGCACTGCAAACAAATGATGCAAACATAACCAACTCACAATTTATTAACAACACAGCAGAAACAGCAGCCATTCTACGCATTGGAAGTGGGTATACTACCAAGTATAGTATTATAGACAATTGCCTATTTGAGAATAACTACTTAGAAGATTCGGAAACTGGAAATATATTCCAAAACATGGGTTATCTAAACATATCAAACTCAGAATTTAAAAACAATTATGATGCAAATAATTTAATAGGTTTATATGGAGAAGACTACACAACAAACGTACTCAATACGAAATTCACCGACAATAAAATGACCAATAGCACAATATCATCCACCCAAAAAACTGGAACAATAAAAAACAACACATACACCAACACAACTATAAATGATATATTAACACTTAACACGCCAAATAAAATCTATACTGGAGAACCAATAACCATCACAGGAACATACACCTTAAACAACCCAAAATACTACGACACCGACATACTAGAACAAAACAAATTCCAAGTGTACATAAACGATGAACTAGTAGAAACAATAGACGAATTAGAATTCACAATAACACCGACAAGTGAGAACATGATAATAACAGTACAGCCAACAATCAGCCAAACAAGAAAATCAGCAATCATACAGGCAAGCACACTAAACTTCACACTTGAACCAATAACAGCAACGGTTGGAGAAACAGCACAGTTGACAGCACATATCACAGTAACAACAGACGGTGAAGACATGGAAATCAACACGGGCAGAGTCTACTTCAAAGTAAACGGTAAAATACTCCGAGATACAAGCAATGGCAGAATTTTGTATGCTGATGTATCAGACAACACGGCAACATTAGACTACAATGTACCGAAAACGTGGAACGATGAAACAACAATTGAAGCAGTATTCACGGGTAATGATGAAATACCACAGAAAACAAGTAACACAGTAAACCCAACAATCACGACAGCAGAAACAGAAGAACCAGAATTCACAGTCGATTACGTAACCACTACTGCAGGTAGTGAAGTAACCATCACAGTTACCACGAAGAACCTAGATAATGGTAAAGTAGTACTCAAGGTCAATGGTAAGACTGTTAAAGCAGATGATAGTAAACTATATGCTAAAGTAACAGGTGACACTACAATATTCACATACACAGTACCTAAAACTTATAAAGCAGGGGATTACACTATTAAAGCAGTTTACACGTCTGGTACGACTAAGTTTGAGGCTGATGCCAAGTTGAATGTAGAGTAGAATATAATCATCTACTCACCCACTTAACCTCCCCAATTTTTTATTCTTTTTCTATTCTTTTTTTGGTGGTGTTGCTTAGTTTGTATGGGTTAATATGGGTATTGTAGTTTTTAAATATTTTTTATGTTTTGGTTTTGGCTTATTGTGTTCTGATTTCTGTGTAATAGTTTGTTTTTGTTTTTTAGTAGTATACCTCCCTTAATTTAGGGTTGTAGCTAGAGTGACACTATATGAAACATC
>MUZZ01000041.1 GCA_003266075.1 Methanosphaera sp. rholeuAM74 | reverse complement strand
TATGATGAGGATATTGATCCTGTTGAACATTACATCGAGTTTGGTGCAGACCTCGGATATGCTACCAGCACATCATTCGATACTAGATGGTATTTGTTCAAAAATCCCGAAGTAAAAGATAAGAACATTAACCCATTGATTGATTACATTTTCGATGGTTCACGTAAGGGTAAGGAGGCTATAGCACCATTTAATCGTCCTGCTAAGTTGAATGCAGAGGATTATCAGGATTACCGTATCATTGAGGAGTCAGGATTATTCGATGCAGATTGGTACAGGGACACCTATGGTGTAACTTCTAACCCAATTGAACATTACCTGCGACGTGGATTCAAGGAAAATAAACAGGTAAGCACATCACAGTACCTGGAAGAAAGTAATGTTAATCCGTTAATCAAGCAGTTAACCAGCGAACACTTATTAACTAGGAAGCCACTAAAAATTGTTAACACAAGCTATGATAAAGAGGAAGACTATGATATCAGGGACTCACAACTATACAATATTATCCACGAATATGAGTTACTGGATAAGGACTATTATTTGACGAAGTATGACCTAGATAAATCTGTTGACCCACTAAAACACTTTTTAGAGATCGGATACCATAATGGCTACCAGTTGAATGAGGATTACGTCTATGAGAAGTATTTAAACCCAGAGTATCCTACCTGTGATGTGCTATTCAACTACGTATATGAGTATGCTATGAGTTTATATCAGGGTGAACTCTACAATGTTGAAACAAGCCTCAGCCTAGATGATTCTATAGAATACCATATACTATATGATGACAAACTATTTGATGCAGACTATTACTACAGTAAAAACCTTGACGTTAAAAATGCTGGTGTTGATGCAATAGAACACTACCTCAAGAATGGATTCCGTGAGGGAAGAAATCCTTCAAAAGACTTTAACACTAACTTTTACTACAAACTACATCCAGAGCATGATGAAAGCCTCAACCCATTAGTAGAGTACATCTATAATAACTATGAGGATGACTTGACAGGCTTAACACCAGAGCCGGTAAGCTTAGAGGACACACAGGACTACACTATTATTAGTGAGTCAGAACTATTTGATGAGAACTGGTATGCACAGGAGTACGCTGTTGACTCTGACGTTGTAGCTGACTTTCTTGTGAATGCTAACATGTTGCTGAGAAATCCGTCAAGAAAATTCAATACACAGGATTATCTTGAAAGCCATGATGAAGTAACCTGCAATGCACTGGTAGATTACATATACAATAATCTGTTTAACTTGGACGTCTGTGACTTTGATGTTGTGGATGAGGTTGTGGATGAAGAATATATGTATAACTATGAGTTACTATCTAATTCCATCTACTTTGATGAGGATTACTATAAGAAGGTTAATCCTAACATCCCTGTTGGCTGTGATGCCATAGACTATTACCTTAGAAAGGGGTGTAGGGAGTCATATCCTACTAGTAAGTACTTTGATGCTCAACGTTACCTCGACTATAATCCTGACCTTGAAGTGGTTGGTGTGGACGCACTGTTACACTTCATAAAATCCGGATTCAATGAGAAAAGACGCTACAAGAGGGTTAAACTAAGTGAATATGAACTATCAGAGTATAGTGAGGAGGTTAGGGAATGTTATGATGATATTTATGAATCTGACTTGTTTGATGAGGGATATTATCTGTCTATGAACCCACATATACTGGCTAACGATGAAGACCCTTATATCCACTACATATTATATGGAGTAAAACAGGGGCTTGACCCTTCTAGCTTGTTTTCTACAAGCAGGTATCTTCAAGTCTATGGTGATGTAAGACGCATTGGATTAAATCCATTACACCACTATATTATCCATGGTGAGAGCGAAAAACGTAACATTCTATTACCATATGATGATTTTAATGAAAATTGGGATGAAAAGTATGGCATATTAGCCTCAAAGTCAATCTATGATAGACTATGTGAATCTACGACTGTAATAGTAAATGTCAGTGGGTCTTATGAGTCCTTGATTGGCTGTGTATCCAGCATTTTAAGTAACACGACTTTGAATTATGAATTGGTACTCATCAACAATACCCTTGATGAGCGTGTAGCTGGATTTCTAGACACACTCTCAACTCTAAGTTATGTGAAAGTATTTGATGCTGTAGAGTTGGGTTATGTGACAACATTAAATCAGGTAATTAGTGCAACTAGTGGTGATGTCGTATTGATGGGTGGTGATACAATTGTTCCCACCAGGTGGCTGTCACATTTAATTGTCAATGCCTACAAAGAAAGTGATGTTGCAACAGTATCTCCACTATATGATGCGGGTGATTTGTCATTAAACAACCCATCACGTCAAGAACAGATAAACAGTATCAACTACACACTAGATAAACACTCATCACGTGAGGATAAAACTGCTCCAACTTCCCATCCAAACTTCGCATATATCAAAAACGGAGTATTCAAATCAATCGGATGCTTCAGCACTGAATCAAACAATAATGATATCCTCACAGAATATAGTTACAAAGCATACCAAAAGGGTTATAAAAACATCAGAGACGCTAACATATTTGTATACAATAAAAATATCATAACCGAATCAGAAAAAGAATTAGACAAGAAAGTCATAAACAAGTATCCTAATATCAAAGATGACTTAGATGACTTTTATACCATAAAATCATTTGATAAGCATTCAGAATCAATCAAAACAAGACTAGATGACAATAAATCCTATGAAAGAATACTATGTATCACTGAGTATGATGAGGATGATGTGCCAATAATAGATAATCACATCAAGAAATTATCCCAAAAATACGATACATATGTCATGGCAGTAGGAACAGATAAGATAGGACTATACAAGTATACCAAGCAGACACTAGTGCTTATGGGAAATAACAGGTTTGATTACACATGGGATTATGATAAATTCTACAAACTATACTTCAACCTACTAGTAAACATTAAAATAGACTTAATATACGTCAAATACTATACACGATTATACCATCCGACAAATGCTGATAAAACACTGATAATAAACCTAGCCCAATACCTTGAAGTGGAACTAGTGCATGAGGCAACAATTAGAAACCAAGACATACTCGATACTGCAGATAAGCTCTTAAACCCAACCGGAGAAATAGATGAACTGATAAAGGCTAAGTCACATATAGACTTCAAAGAAGAAAAACTAGTAGTCTACACGGCTGTTACAGGTACATATGACGAACCTATCACACCATCATATGTCAATCCAGAATTTGACTACATATGCTTCACAAACAATCCCAACCTCAAATCAGATTTCTGGGATATACGTTTAATGGAAGAAGACACACAGGACAACGTCCGAATGGCAAGAAAGTACAAGATACTGCCACATAAGTACCTATCCGAGTATGATTACTCACTATGGGTAGATACCAACTTTGAAATAACCGGCGACCTAAGCAGATACATCGACAAGTACTCAATCAACAACAAACTAATGTGTATCAAACATGACATGAGAGACTGCATATACGATGAGGCACACAGCTGTATAGACTCACAAAAAGACAATCCTGACATTATCGAACAACAAATATCCAAGTACTCCGAAGAGGGTTACCCAGCACACAATGGACTAATAGCTAGTGGAATAATCTTCAGAGACCACCACGATGAAGATGTCAAAATGGTAATGCAGACATGGTATGAAGAAGTATCAAATCACAGCAAACGTGACCAGTTAAGCTTCAACTATGCATGCTGGAAAAACAACTTCAAATATGACGAATCAAGGGTGTTCTACTTCAAAAATGAGTACTTCCAGAGACACGACCACCTACGAAACGGTTTCATACCACGCATAGCAAGTATAGACTTTGACTGCGACTATGACCTCAAATATGATGACGATGCCACACAAAAGATACTTGAATCATTCGACAAGAAGGTATCAGTAGTAATACCAATATACAATGCATATGATGAAACCAAATCATGCATAGAAAGTGTCTTAGAGTATACAAACTCTGACTATGAGCTAATACTAATAAATGACTGTAGCAGTGATGAAAGAATAAAAACATTGCTTGATAGCTATAGAGACTACGATAATATCCAAGTGATTCATAACCAGACAAATCAGGGCTTTGTAAAGAATGTTAACAAGGCATTTGCCATAACATCCAACGATGTTGTACTATTAAATAGTGACACACTTGTAACTCCTAAGTGGCTTGAGAAGCTTAGAATCACAGCCTACACACAGGATAACATTGCAACAGTAACACCTGTAAGTAACAATGCAGGTGCATTCTCTGTACCATGTAGTGGAGTAAACATCCTAGATGACAATCTAAGTATTAACGACATGAACAACATAGTGGAGAAAAGCTCGGATACATCATTTATTTTCACTCCAACTGCTAATGGTTTCTGTATGTACATTAAACGGGATGCAATCTACTCTGTAGGATTCTTTGATGAATCATATGGCCTGGGCTACTGCGAGGAAAACGACTTCTGCATGAGGCTAAACTATAAGGGATATTTCCATGTCATTGATCCATCAGTATACATATACCACAAGCATAGTGCATCATTTTCATCACAAAAAGAAGAGCTCATGGCAAAAAATAGGAGGATACTTGATGAGAAGTTTCCACTCTACAAGCAATCAGTCAACGAGTTTTTACAATCACACAACTTCGAATCACTACGCAGGAAGCTCCAGAGAATATTAAGCCAAGACAACGTCCAGGATTATAACACGAAGAGAATTCTCTATGTTATACATGAGGGCTATGGTGGAACATTACATACCAGCATTGAGCTTATGAAAAATGTGGATGAGAACATGGATGCATATCTACTGGTTACTGGAGATTCAAAGATTTCTCTCTACAAATATGATAATACAAACTCACATGGCAGTGAATATGATGGGGATTATGAGTTCAAAAACAACCTAGACCTACTTAGGGTGTGGAATATACATTACGACTATAATTTACTGGACTTTACACTTGACGAGATTCGTAAGATTTACTTCAACATACTAGTCTACCTGAAATTTGACATCATACACGTAAGACACTTAATATTCTCAACATTTGACATAGCATACTTGGCAAAGACTCTTGAAATACCATTAGTACTGTCCTTCCATGACTTCTACTATGTCTGTCCATCACACAACCTCCTCGATGATAAGAGAAACTATTGTGGTGGCATATGCACTCCAATTGACAAGAATAACATGGCACAGTGTAACCTCGTTGGTGGTGATAAATTGCCTCCAGCTCGCACTATAATAGCTAAATGGCGTGAAGAGGTACGAAAATTGTTCGATTGTTGTTCATGTTTTGTGACAACAAGCAAGTCTGCTAAAGACATTTACACTAACATCTACCCAGAACTAGGCTCTAGGGATTTCAGGGTCATCGAACATGGAAGAGATCTGCAAACACCAGATACAACAGAATACGTTGAGGAAATCAGCACTGAAGAGCCTATTAAAATACTCTTCCCGGGACATATCGGATACACCAAGGGTTATAATTTAATTAAGGCAATCAAGGAGTTGGACGTGGATAATAAACTAGAATTCCATTACATGGGAAACATTACTGGACACATGGACTTGGAAGACTACGGAGTAAATCATGGATTCTACAATAGGAGCGAGTTTACTGAAATAGTTCATCAAATAAAGCCACACTTCATAGGAATACTGTCAATATGGCCTGAAACATATTGTCACACACTAACTGAGGGATGGGCATCAGGAATACCTGTATTAACCATCGATATAGGTGCATTAGGTGAAAGAGTCAAAAGTAATGGTGGAGGATTCTTTATAGAAAACGATCCAAAACAGGCATATGAACGGATACTTGAAATAGCAAGTGACAATGATGAGTACATGAAGGTTGCATCACAAATTCCAGACATCACCTTCAAGTCTACAAGACAAATGGCAGACGATTACATCAAGTTATATGATAAGTACATGAAGCATTAATTGTGTGGTGGGTAATAATGGAAAGTAATGAGAAATTATTGATAAAATATCTTAACACTTTAAAGGACGACTATCTAAGTGGCAATGAGGATGATTTTGACCAATTATACGAATTCCTGGACGAGTTTACACGTAATTACTCAAGAAAAGTGGATAAACTAGCTAATCTAAGAAGATTAAATAAGTCTCTACAAGAGTCCAAAAATGATTTACTGGGAATAATCGATGAATTAGATAATAAACACGATGTACTAATGGAAAACTATGATATACTACATCAAAATAACATAAACCTTAACAAAGACTATAACATATCCTCTATTAAGTACGAAAAATCCCTAGCCACACAAGAAGATGCTAACATAAGGTTGAAAACATTAACCGAAGAAATAGATGATGTACTAAACGATAAACAACACTATATGCAATTATTATATAAGCTCGAGCTAATAATTAACCTGATAAATCAGAGCAGCATACCAGGACTCGATGTAATTAAAAAGCCCGTACCCATAGAATACACTCCATACTATATGCTCCTAAAGGACAGTGAACTATTCGATGGACAATGGTACAAGGATGAGTACCTAGAAGATGATACTATCGACCCATTAGAACACTACCTACTATACGGTGTTAAAAATGGCTACAATCCAAGTAAGAACTTCAACACAAAGTGGTATGCCGAAAAATACCTCGACAATAAGACATCAATCAACCCATTGGCAGACTACCTATTACATGGCAGGAATATGGGTAGACATCCACTACCACCATATACGAGCATACTAGAGCCATGCACTGCTGACACACAGGATTACCGTATCATAAAGGAGTCAACATTAATAGATGAAGACTGGTACAGAAGTGAATATAATATAGACAGCTCATATGATGTTATAGAAGACTACATTAACAGGGGACGATTTGTAGACTGCAAACCAAACAAGGACTTCGACGTAGAATGGTATAAAAATGAATACAACGTTCAATCAGAGGACGTCATACTAGACTACTTATATAATCAAACAGCTAGGCTAACCCATAGCGTGGACTTATGCAATGACATACCCGACTATGAAATAATTGGAACATACCTATATGATTCCATAATAGACTACAACCTACTCGATACCAGTGAATATAAGAGGGAATATGGTATAGACGAGGACGATGCTGTAAAACACTACCTCATGAAGGGATATAATGCTGGAAACCAGCTGAACGCTGACTTTGTTAAGGCAAAGTATGAACAGTCATCAATCTACCCATTCGAGGATGCACTATGGAATTACATATACATGGTAGCCAGGAAGTCAGTGGGAAACGATACAACAAACTACTTCCAGGATACAGCTATTAGCCTAGAGGACACACAGGAATACCGTATCATAGATGAGGAGAATATAATCTCCAGAAAGTACTATGATGATGAGACATACACACAAGATCCAGTGGTAGAATACATGGAAAATGGTGTCATAGACATCAAAGATTCAGTTGAAAGATTCGTTGACAAAGACTATGAAAGCCAGTATGATGTGACTACACTAGCCCTAAGTGATTACATACTAAATAATAGGAAGAAGTTATTAACCTCAACAGGATATGAAACAACAACAGAAGACCTACAGGAATACAGTATAATTAAGAACTCACAATACTTCGATGAAGACTACTACACTAGTCAATACCTTGATGGTGATGAAAGTATTGATGCTGTAAGTGACTACCTATCACACTACCCACAAAAGATACGAAATCCGGCTAAAAATATTGACATACAAGCCATAATTGATGCAGGTATCCATGATGAGGCCACAAATCCACTAGTATCATACATACTCGAAAAGAAGGACGATACAGCTCAAGTAGAAGATGAATCTACAAAGACGGACGAGTACTATATAAACTATTCAATACTGGAGACTTCACCATACTTTGACGAGGATTACTATGTCAAACACCATCCAGAACTGGATGAATCAATGGACGTGATAGACTACTACCTCACACGTGGTCGATACGAGAAGTACAATACGAGCAAATACTTTGACAAGAATGAATACTTCAAGTACAACCCAGACCTAGAGGCATACGGTGTAGACCCAGTTGTACACTATACAAAATCAGGACGCAAGGAAAAACGTAGATTTAAACGTTCAAGGCTGGACATGGATGAACTAGTAGCATATGATAAGAGTATAATAGAATACTATAACGTCATATATGATTCTGACTTCTTTGATGAATACTATTACACCGAACACAACAGCCAAGTAGAGGATAGGGACTTAGACCCAATTTTACACTACATACTAATTGGTTCAAAAAATAATAGTAACCCCTGCTCCTACTTCTCCACGAAGAGGTACTTGGAGGTATATGGTGATGTGAGACGAAGTGGAGTAAACCCATTATACCATTACCTCAAAAATGGTGTAAACGAGCAAAGATACTCATTCATGCCAACAGAGGCATACCCCAACTATCATGATGGCAAATACAAGGTCATTGATTCAAAACGAATATATGACCAGTTACATGAGCGTGTGTCAATAATAATACCAATATACAATGCATACGAGGAGACATATGACTGCATTACGAGTGTGCTTAGAAATACTCATACCAATTACAGGCTAATACTGATAAATGATTGTAGTAGTGATGCTAGAATAAAAAACCTACTTGACAACCTAGAAGACATAGACAACATCATAGTAGTGCATAATAAGAGTAATCAGGGCTTTGTGAGAAATGTTAACCATGGAATTAGCCTAGCAGGACGTGATGATGTGGTACTACTCAACAGTGATACTATAGTCACACCGAAGTGGCTAAGTCGACTCACAAGACACGCATATAAGCGTGAATCCATTGGAACAGTAACGCCGATAACCAATTCATCAGACCTATGCGTGCCAAGCCTGGGAGATAGTGATGACCAGAGAAATCTTAACTTGATGGCCTATCAGGTGGATAAACTCTCAACTGGAAGCCTACTTGAAGCACCTACCGGCAACGGGTTCTGTCTCTATATTAAACGTGAATGCATAGATAAGGTAGGACTATTCGATGAAAGCTTCGGAAGGGGATATGGCGAGGAAACAGACTTCACACAAAGGGCAATTAATGCAGGTTTCATCAATATACGTGATGATAGTGTGTTTGTATATCATAAAAGGCATGCATCATTTACCAAGAAAAACACTGCTAAACTAAAACAGGAAAATCAGAAAATACTTAAAAAAAGGTATCCTAACGTATTCTCCGACTGGGATAACTTCATAAACTCAAGTGATGTAATAACATCATTAAAGAATATCGAGGATAACGTTAACCCAATTGTCAATGCAGAGCGTGTATTATGTGTCACAGAGTTTGTCGACGACCAGCCACAGACAGATAGAAACATGAGACTACTGTCAATCAGGTACAACACAATAATACTTGCAGTAGATGAGGACACCATAAGAGTATACAACTATGCATCAGAAGAGCTATCATTAATAGATAAATGGGATATAAACATTAAATTAGATGAGGATAAGTATAGAAACATTTACTTCAACATACTAAGCCGATTAAAGGTTGACATAGTATATATGAGGGATTATCGTAGACTATACTATCCAACTAATAGAGATGTGACATCATTTATCGACATGCTACCATACTTTGAAGTAGGAATAGTTAACGAATCCTTTGTGGGTGATGATGACATATTCACTTTCACCGAGCCAATTCTTAACCCCTATGAATCATTAACACAACTAGTGGAAAAAAGCCTTCACAAAATAGACTTCAAATCAAATAAGATGGCAGTCTACACTGCAGTTACAGGTAACTATGATGAACCATTAGTGCCATCCTATGTGAATGATGAATTTGACTATATATGCTTTACTGATAACCCATACCTAACATCCGACTTCTGGGACGTCAGGTTGATGGATGATGAATCAACAGATGCAGTGAGACTTGCAAGAAAGTATAAAATACTGCCACACAAGTACCTGTCCGAGTATGATTACTCATTATGGATTGATACAAACTTTGAAATAACAGGAGACCTCACACGCTACATTAATGACAATATCGGGGAAAGTAGCCTACTGGCTGTACGTCACGAACACAGAAACTGTATATACGAGGAGGCAATAGAATGTATTAAAAGCCACAAGGACGACAAGGTGGTAATAGACAACCAGATGAACAGGTATAGAAGTGAGGGCTACCCTGAATCTAATGGCCTGATTGCCAGTGGAATACTATTCAGAAAACATGATGATAGGACTGTAAAGAAGGTAATGGAGGACTGGCTATACGAGGTAGAACATGAAAGCTACCGGGATCAGCTTAGCTTCAACTACGTTTGTTGGAAAAACAACTTCCAATATGATGACAGCATGATATTCTATCCGAAAAACGAGTACTTCCTAAGACACGACCATAAACTAGCAGCATACTTTAGACGCACTATTGAAATGGCTTATGACACAGAAAATGATATTAAATTTGACGAAGACGATACTGATAGAATACTTGACTCATTTAACACCAAAACATCCATCATAATTCCAATCTACAATGCATATGAGGATACAAAAGAATGTATTGAAAGCGTCCTGGAACATACCCATATAGACTATGAACTGTTCTTAATTAATGACTGTAGTAGTGATGAGAGGATAAAAACATTACTGGATGGATATGAACAACTAGAACACGTAAAAGTCATACATAACAAGGAAAATATGGGCTTTATCAAGAATGTTAACATGGGATTTACCAACACATCATCTGATGTTGTCCTACTTAATAGTGACACGGTAGTTACTCCTAAGTGGCTAAGAAAGCTTAAAATATCCGCTTATACTGATGACTTGATTGCCACAGTAACACCTGTAAGCAATAGTGCAGGAGCATTCTCTGTACCAGAGCGTGGAGTCAACCACTTAGTAGATGGCTTAAGCATTGATGATATGGCTAATATTCTTGATAAGATCTCTGATGAGCGATTGATACTTACACCTACTGGAAATGGTTTCTGTATGTATATCAAGCGTGAGGCTATACATGAGGTAGGATTCTTTGACCAGAAGTATGGCATGGGCTATGGTGAGGAAAACGACTTCTGTATGAGATTAGTGCGTAAGGGCTGGATTCACGTAGTAGACCCCTCAATATACGTCTATCATAAACAGAGTGCATCCTTTGGAGAACAAAAGAACGAGTTACTCATGAAGAACATAAAAACACTTAAAAACACATTCCCGGAGTATGACGGCTTAGTCAAGGAGTTTCTGTCATCGTCCAAGTTTAAACAATCAAGACAGATGATTGATGAAGTAACTAGCTCTCTCCACGTGGATAGTGTCAACCGTAAGAGGGTATTGTTTGTCATACATAATGGTTCAGGTGGAACACTGCATAACTGTATTGACGTAATCAAAAACATAGCAGATGACATGGACGGCTATCTCTTAATCACTGGTAAGGGAAAGATTGAATTATACCAGTTTAACAGGTTATTCGATGAGTCAACACTCGACAGGGATAATTATAGTGATGATGAGTTTAAAAACTATCTTAACCTCATACGGGCTTGGCCTACATACTATGATTATTCATTGCTTGATGATTCAATTGAGCAACTTAAGACCATATACTTCAATGTATTGGTTCATCTTAAAATAGACCTAGTACACATCTTCCACTTGGTTAGAAGCTCATTTGACATGCCACGCATTGCAGGAAAGCTAGCCATACCAGTAGTGCTGTCACTTCATGACTTCTACTATCTTTGTCCTTCACACAACCTTCTTGATGACAACATGGAGTACTGTGGTGGTAATTGCACACCACTAGATCCTGAAAGCCCTAATAATGGGCAGTGTAACGTCATGGCAGGACTTAACATTCCAATTATGAAGACTGTGGTGCATAGGTGGAGGGATATGGTGCGAGATATGTTTAAGAACATTACTGCATTTGTAGCCTTTGGTCATTCAACATATGACATTTACACGGACTTCTATCCGGAACTGAAGGATAAGACGTTCAATATAATAGAGCATGGCTATGACATTGCAACTCCTGACAGTACAGAGTTTGTTACTATACCGGACATGGATGAGCCTATCAGGATATTGTTTCCAGGGCATATCGGTAACAGTAAGGGCTATCAACTCATTAAGGACATTAAACGGCTTGATGATGGCAAACTCGAGTACCATTACATGGGTAGTGTCTATGGATTTGAGGATTTACTGGATTATGGTGAGTATCATGGATTCTATAATAGGAGTCATTTCTCTGACATAGTCCATAAGATTAAGCCGCACTTCATAGGCATACTGTCTATTTGGCCAGAAACATATTGTTATACCTTGACAGAAAGTTGGGCTTCAGGAATACCTGTTATTACATTGGATATTGGTGCTCTGGGTGAAAGAGTTAAAAGTAATGGTGGAGGATTTTTCATAGACAGAAATCCGGAAAAGGCATACGAGGATATACTGGAAATAGCATCTGATACTGATGAATACATGAAAGTAGCATCACAGATACCTAAAATAAGATTTAAGACGACAAAGCAGATGGCTGATGAGTATCTGAGACTTTATATGAGTTTGCTTTGAGTTATTTAATGTAAAAATATATATATGATATTAATTATAAATATACATTAATATTGAAAGAGTATAAAGGACACAGTTGATAGTATGGATGAAGTAGGAATTATGTCAGCACAGCATATTGTTGGTGGTATACTAGCAGGTTTCATATGTTTTGCTTTTCAGAAAGGATTATTTTTTATCACAAATGAATTTGTTGGTGTGATAATAGCAATAGTATTGGTTTATCTTCTAGGTAAACATGCGGAAAATAAATATGGCAGAGAGAAGATTGGCTTAGGTTCATGGTTTACGAATGGAATTCTTCCATATTACTGTATGTGGATGGTTGTATGGATTTTACTACAGAACTATATTATACTATGATGTAATTATAGGTTTATACCCCCCCATTTACAACTATTTTTTTTTGATTAAATTTTTGGATTAGAATTAAGCAGGTATTAATTAGGATGTCTTCTATTATAACAATTATTGGAAATGATGGGTCATATGATGTTAACTCAATGCTTGAGTCTTTAAAGCATCGTGGACCAGACGCTAGTAGTATAAACACCTACAGACTAGGTGAAGCTAATATAACTGTGGCAGATAATCTTCTAAAATTAGATGATGAAGTCCAGCACATATACCGTGATAAGTTGGGCTTAACAGTTAATGCTGACTTGTACAACAAAGAAGAACTCATAGACAAATATCAGCTAACGAAGCTAGAGAATGATTCAAGCTGTGAAGTCATATATAACATCATAAAACACTACTATGATGAAGGCTTCACTCTAACAGAATCAGTTAAAAAATTTTCAGATGAACTCGACGGTGACTACGTGTTATGTGCATTTGATGAATCAGACTACATTATACTGCGTGATAGGATGGGAGTAAAACCATTATACTACACACGTATGGGTGATGATGTTGTCTTTGCATCAGAAAAGAAGGCATTGGATAGTGGGGCTACTTCATTAAATCCTAGATACGCATATGCTGACAATAAACTAATAAGAATGTATGATGATTACGATAGATGCGAAGTCTTCGAGGACTATGACGTCTTAAAGCATAAACTAAAAGGTGCGCTATTTGAATCTGTAGAAAAGAGGGTTAAAAACTTGGACAGGGTAAGTCTGCTATTTTCTGCTGGAGTTGACAGTTCCCTGATTGCGATGATTCTTAAACGACTCGAGGTTGATGTCACATTATACACGGTTGGAGTTGAAAACTCCCAAGACCTAGAATATGCAAAAAAACTATCACAAGATATAGACCTCCCACTAAGAAAAAGGGTGATCACACAGGGGGATGTTGAAAAATCATTCTACACTGTAGCAAACACAATAGAAGATGACAACCTAATGAAAATAGGAGTCGCAATGACAATATACTTAACAACAAAACTTGCAAGACAAGACAATCAGAAGATAATACTAACAGGACAAGCAGCAGACGAACTATTTGGTGGATACAACAGATACAAGAAATACCATGAAAACAGCGAAGAACTCCAAAAACAGCTGACAGAAGACCTAAACAATATGTACCACGTAAACCTGGAAAGAGACGACAAAGCCTGCATGAAAAACTCCATACAACTAAGAGCACCCTACCTAGACCAGAAAGTAATAAACATAGCAACACAAATACCCCTAAAATACCTGATACACTCATCAGAAGACAACATAAGAAAACACATACTAAGAGACGTGGCAAAAGACGTGGGACTACCAGAATACATAACACAACGACCAAAAAAGGCAGCACAATACGCAACAGGAATAGATAAAATCATAAGAAAAAAGCTAATCAAAAAACAGGCATACCATGACTACATAACACAAAGCCTCCAAAAAAATAATAAAAACAAAAGACAAAAATAAATATAACGGATAACCCCGAAACTTCCCCAGTAAGTGATAATGATGATAACAGATTACGAACAATACTTCAAACAATATAAAAAGTCTATGGTCGGAAAAGAAGACTACATATTCCTAGTAAACGACACATCAAACGAGATACGTCAACACTACGACAGAAACTATGATGGAATAACATTCGACCAAGAAAAGTTCACCCAACAACTAAACAACAAACGACAATACCTGGAAAAGATGAACTCAAAATATGAATTCTTCGTCATACCAGACAAGAGCATAATGCTAAGACAATACCTACCATTCGACACACAAGAACCTACAAGATGCATAGACTTGATAGATGAACAGATAAACAACCTCGACGAATACCTAAACGAAAACGACTACCAGAAAGATGACACACACATAAGTGAGTTAGCAGCAATCAAAATAGTATCAGCCATACTAAACAAGCTACACCCAGAACGGACAAGAGAACAATACTCACGACAACTACTACAACTAACAGACAAACAGAAATATGATGCAGTAGGAGACCTGCTTTTTCCAATAAACTGGGGATACGGAAAAGACCATCAACTATTCAAGAAATACTACCACGCAAACAAGGAACGATTCATACCAAAAAACACCATACAAAACATCAACATAAAAATACCAGAACAATACAAGAAGATGGGCAAAAGAGAAAGCCAGTACTACTACAACGAAAACAGCATAACAGACAAAAGAGCATTAATACTAAGAGACTCAACCACAGACCAATTCAGGGACGTACTATCACTATACTACAGGGAAGTATTCTACTACTGGGACCACTGGTACTTCAACAAAGACCTCATAGACTGGTACAGGCCAGACGAAGTAATAGAAATAAGAACAGAACGATTCATAGCAAATCCAATAGAATACGAAGACGAAGAACCATCCCCTGAAGATGAAACAATAATCATAACCCCTGACGAAAACCTCCTAAGCCAACTAAGAAACAATAACCGGGAACTTAAAAACAAAAACGAGGAACTCTACCAAGTAATAAACAACAAAAACAATGAAATGATACGCATAAACAATCAGATAAAAGAAATCCGACATGAAAACGAGAAGCTGGAAAGACAAAACCAACTCCTAAACGGTTTTGCCCAGGAAAAGGACACACTAATATCCAAGCTAAGAGAAAACAACCAGGAACTCAAAGACAAAAGCGAAGAACTCTACCAGGTAATCAGGGACAAAAACGAGGACATAAAAGACATAAACAGAAGACAAAGACAACTAGAAGAACAGAACAAGAAACTCGAAATAGAAAACGAGAAAATCAGAAACTCCACCAGCTGGAAGATGACCAAGCCACTACGCAAAATCAGAAAAATCCTGGGAAGATAAATAATACCTTACCGTCAGCTTCTTTGACGATAAAAATGCTGATAACAAGACCAGACCCATGAATAGACTCCCCTTTCTTACAACCGTTAATTCTAAGCCCCACAATAAAAAGTTCAAGAACTGTCTGGTTTAGAGTGTTTTCTCTGGTATTTCATGTTTTCAGCATATAATGCTACTATTTCTGTGTCTGT
>MUZZ01000141.1:4564-8646 GCA_003266075.1 Methanosphaera sp. rholeuAM74 | reverse complement strand
TTGGGGTGTCACAATGGACATAACAAATAAATATGACACAGACATAGAAGACCTAACAAAGTCAATAAAAGACTACAAACTGCACCTAACAGTACTAGTAGCAGTAGTCATATCCGAATACATAGGAGTACTCACACTAGATGTGATGGGAATATCCATAGTCATAATGCCACTACTATACGCACTAATACTAGCAGTAGCCCTATACCTGGCAAAACCAATAACATGGATAGGCAAAAAACAATCCCAAAGATCAACAGAAATAATGATGCTACTAATCGGACCACTACTAGCCAAACTAGCAATAGCAAGCGGACAAAACATAGGCATAATATTCAACGCAGGACCAGCAATACTACTACAAGAAGTAGGAAACCTAGGAACAATATTCCTAGCACTACCAGTAGCACTACTACTAGGATTCAAACGAGAAGCCGTGGGAATGACAAGCTCAATATGCCGAGAACCACAAATGGCCGTAGTAATAGACAGATACGGATTCAAGTCACCAGAAACAAAAGGATTCTTCACAGTATTCCTCATAGGAACAATACTAGGAACACCATTTATCAGCATAATGGTAAGCATACTAGCACACACACTACCACTACACCCATACGCATTCGGAATGGCATGTGGAATAGGAAGCGCAAGCATGAACGCAGCAGCAGTAGCATCACTCTCAACAATATTCCCACAATGCGCAGCACAAATGGAAGCATTCAGTGGAATGGCAAACCTCATAGCAATGGTAACAGGAATGTACGTATACATATTCATAGCAATACCACTAACAGAATACCTGTACAAAAAACTAGAACCAAAACTAGGACACTTCAGAAAAGAACCAGTAAAAATAGAAGGAGACTTGTTAGATGGCGAAAACTAAAATAACAATAAAAGTACTCCTTGAATGGATAGGAATACTGCTCATATTCTCCCTAATGGCGGGAGTAAGCAACTACATCGGATACCACTACCCACTAATAGAGTCCCTCATAGGAATGCTTATACTATGCCTGATATCACTAGCAGGACTAATAATAGAACAACACGTACCCTACGACATACCATCAATACTCTACATAAGCATACTAGGACTAGTACTAGCACTACCAATATCACCACTATCCTCAACAATAATATACTACACAACAAAAGTAGAACTAGTATCACTAACAACAATACTCCTAGCATACGCAGGAATAGCAATGGGAAAAGACTTAAAGGACTTCAAAAAAGTAGGACTGAAAGGAGTAATAGTAACCTTCTTCGTAATACTAGGAACATACCTAGCATCAGCACTAATAGCCCAAGGAGTACTGACATACTCAGGAATGATATAAAACTAACCACCCACCCCCCCCATAACATCAAACTATTTTTAACAAAAAAATAAACAAAAACATATACCCCATAAACTCATCAAAACCATAAACATGAATCACCACCCATAATACAAAAAGAACCACCCAATAAAAATAGAAGACAAAGATAAAACACCACCAAATATAAACAACAACTCCACATAAAAATGAAGAATTATCTAAAGAAATAATACCTTCCAACAATCAGACAAGTTAAACAAACTAAAAAAAATAGAAGTATCATATCAGTGTATATGCTTAAAAAAAAATGAAATAATAATGCTTATTTTATAATACCAGACAAAAGAAAAGCCAACTAAGATAAAACAATAACACAAGATATTCGTAACGGCAACAGCAGAAAATATGATAAAACACTACAACATCAAACAACAAAAACTAGAAAAACAGAAACAAACAGCAATAAAATGCCCCACAAGTTCAACCAATCACATATCCACATAATTAATCCACACCCCCGTATAACCAAAACAATGAAAAATGGTATAATGGAAACTTCGAAAATGGTATAATCAAACTAATGATGATGGTGTTAAATGTGGTTGGATACATTAAAAGAATCATTGATGATGATTTAAAACGTTATTTAAAAATCAAGGGGGCTGTATTTACTCCGTAGATGATATACTTGTTCAATACTGCAAAGCATGAAGAGAAAGATAAATTATAACGGCTTAACCTGTAAATTGAAATTAGATGTAAATAAAAGACGAGAATTGACTAATAATAATCATTAGGCTTTAGCACTAGGAAAAATAGAAACGAGAATTTATATGATAAACTACAAAACATAATAGTATTAATAAATGGGGACTATGATACACTACTGTAACCATTAAAATCCTACCAACTTTTTGATTAATATACTGAGCATTAATTCATGTATATTTGATGACTTTAAAAACCACCCTCATCGAATTCACAATTTCATCCCCAACAAATTAATCAGTTTAATCAGAGGACAATAATCGTGACTTTGGAGGATTATAATAAAGCTTCAGCTTCGTTTATAAATATTTCTGCTTTATCGATATACTTTTCTGCGATTTCTTCAGTAAAAACAGCCGAATAATCATAACTGGATTTGTTTCTATCAGCCATTCCAGCATTAAGATATTCATAAGTTTTTTTAGATAACAAACCGGTATTAACATATTCTTTGCCTAATTGGCTCATAGTTCCCCTGTGTGTTTTAGGGGAAATATCCTTTTTAAGTAATAACGCTAAAGCTACAGAGTACATTGCATAATAAGACATTGTAACAGAATCCCGATATTGACCAGCTTCAAACAATGTTTTAGCAGAAATTAAATTACTTTTACCTACATTAAGAGCATTTTCAACTTTATCCAATGATAACACCTTCTTCAAGTACGTTTTTTAAAAACGGATAATCCTTTGTTTTCTCAAAATGATCTTTGCTCATGACATGTGGTGATATGAATTCATCCTTTTCGAGGATAATATCTACTGCAATACTATTAATCTCATCAGATAACTCATCAGAATCAGTTGTGACAATCAAAATATCAATATCTGACTCTTCAGTATCATCACCACGAGCTACGGAACCATATAAAATGATTTTAAGGATATCCTCAGAACGTATGGCGTTTGCAAATTCACGAGCAATTTCGAATCGATTATTCATATCAAATCACCATCAATTAATTATTTTACAGCTGTATAGAAACTTTCACTATCAATGAATTATGACGCATCACATAAAATTATAAATACTTATTATTTTCCCTTGATATAAGATTTAATTCCATATTAAATAATAATATGTCATTTAAGACTCCCTGTATAGTTTTTTTTTAGAAGATGAATTCTTCATGTGACCGTAATGTAATAGACCCTTTTTATGAACGATATTGTTGCCAGTATTATTTCAGTTAAATATATTTTCTACAAAGCCCTTCTTATAATATAATAATATTAAATTCATCATTAATAAATACTTTCATCATAATATCCTGAAAATAAAACAGTGAGTATAATCTATAAATAATCAGATAAATTCATTTAGATATTCAATTCTTAAAAAACCATGAAAACATGATTGATATAAAATATTTCAACTTCAAAGACCACTTAAAATGCAAAGGATAATGGATGCAGAACATCACAATAAATGAAAAAATAATAAACAGTATTATAAATATTGGATAAAAAAAAAGAAAAAAATAGGTGAAACTACTCTACAGTTAATTTATTATCACTCTCAAGCTTAGTTGCACCAGATGTGTAGACAGCTTTTATATCATAGTCGCCTGCCTTGTACGTTTTCGGTACTATGTATGTGAATGTTGTCGTGTCACCTGTCACTTTGGCGTATAGTTTGCCATCAGCTGCTTTAACCGTTTTACCGTTGACTTTGAGGACGACTTTACCGTTGTCGAGGTTCTTCGTGGTAACAGTAATTGTCACTTCACTTCCTGCTGTTGCTGTTGTGTCTGCTACTGTGAATTCTGTTTCGCTTGTTTCTGGTGCTGTGATTGTTGGGTTTACTGTGTTACTAGTTTTTTGTGGCAAGTCATCGCTTCCTGTGTATATTGCCTGTATTTTTGTTTCTTCATTCCATGGTTTTGGTACTTGGTAGTCTAGTGTTGCAATGTTTTCTTCTAGTGTTGCGTACATTATTTTACCTGTAATGTCTCTTAGGATTTTACCGTTTACTTTGAAGTAGAC
>MUZZ01000141.1:0-4484 GCA_003266075.1 Methanosphaera sp. rholeuAM74 | reverse complement strand
TAATAGTCTTTATGTTAAATAGAATTTGGTGGGCTTTTTATAAGATAAATTAGGTTATTTAGATAAGGCATGGTTAGTTGATAAGTTCTGTATCGAAAACATGTTGATTGTGAAAATTCATAGAAAAAATTGGGAATTGATGTGGATAGAAATTCTGGGGGGGTCAACTCATTGATTAATTTTTTAAAAAATAGTATTGACACACTACTTCGCCATTAAAATTTTACTGTTTCACTTAACTTTTTTTTTTTAAAAATGTGTTAATGTGGTAAAGTATATAAATCTACAATCATATATTATATGTATAACTAGTAATTTATGGTGGGAGTATATTATGGATGCTACTATTCGTATTGATATGGATATTCAAAGGCAATTAAAACTTAAAAGTGTTGAATTAGGAATAACACAGAAAGAATTAGCTAATACTTATATTTTAAATGGATTAAATGAGGATAAAAGTAGAGGTAATCTGAAAAGTATTAAAGATATTGCAGAAGTATTAAATATAGAAATGAATGATGTAGACGATGTACTGGCTGATTTAAATGTGGGTGAATATGAAATACTTGAAGAGGAAAAACATTTAAATATGGATGAAATAGGAGATATTATTGATAATAATCGGAGTAATAAAAAAAGCAAGGTTAAGCTTAGTGACATGCTTGGAATTGTTGAATCTCCTCAAAAAACTAATAGTTTGGATGAAAAATGGGAATCCTACGATAGGAGGTAGATTTAATGATATTTCTAGATACTAGTTTTATCTTAGCATTGTTCAACAAAAACGAAGTAAAAAATCATGACAAGGCCAAAAAACTTTTAAAAAATAATCCAAATCTCGATAAAGTTCCTAAAGCAATAAACAGCATAGTATTAAATGAAGTACTTAATAAACTGAATAAATCCTATTATGATAGAAAAAGAGAGCAAATCATATCATTTCTCTTAAATATGGATAAGATTATTTTTGTTAATGAAAATGACTACAAAAAAGCAATTAAATTATATAAAAAATATGATTACACAATCAATTATAGCGACTGGTTAATTATTTTATCTATGGAAAGAGAGGGTTTAACAGATATAATTTCATTTGATGGTGATTTTAATAAAGTCAATAACATAAACAATATATCAGTTTAAAATTTTAATTCAGCTAAATTAAAATAATTTATCATATACTCAAAAAAATCATTATTTTTAGATAAAATCGTGAAACAATGCAGTTTCAAAAACTGTTCAACAAGAATTTCTTGTTAGATTATAATACTTAGTATAATTATATCGGTACTTCCATTTATTTTTTAATCATTTATTTATTTATTTTTTTATATCCATTCATGACAGAATTTTCGAAAATCTTTCACAAGAATCAGTGAAAATAAAATGGAGGTTAATGGGAGTAAATATATTACACTTACTCTATAATCAATTTACCTTCGCTTCCCAGTTTATTTGCACCATAAGTATATACTGCCTTGATGTCGTAGTATCCTGCCTTGTAAGTTTTAGGTACAGTGTATGTGAAAGTAGTCGTGTCGCCTATTACTTTAGCGTATAATTTGCCGTCAGTAGTTTTCACGGTTTTACCATTGACTTTGAGAACTACTTTTCCATCGTTGAGGTTTTTAGTGGTAACAGTAATTGTCACTTCACTTCCTGCTGTTGCTGTAGTGTCTGCTACTGTGAACTCTGTTTCACTTGTTTCAGGTGTGGTGATTGTTGGGTTGACGGTGTTACTTGTTTTCTGTGGCAAGTCATCGTTTCCTGTGAATATTGCTGTTACTTCCGTTTCTTCGTTCCATGTTTTAGGTACGAGGTAGTCCATGGTTGCAGTATTGTCTGTTACGTCAGCGTATAATATTCTGCCTGTATCGGTGTCCCTCAGGATTTTACCGTTTACTTTGAAGTATACTCGTCCCGTGTTGACTTCCATAGGTGTGTCATCGGTTATTAGTGTTATCTGTGCTGTCAGCTGTGTGGTTTCACCAATCGTTGCAGTTATGTCGTCTAGTGTGATGTTAAGCGTGCTTGATTGTAGGAATTCTGATCGTCTTGTCTGTGAGATTGTTGGCTGTACTGTCAGTATCATGTTAGAGTCTGTTGGTGTGATAGTGAATTCTAGTTCATCTATTGTTTCTACTAATTCTTCGTTTATGTATATGTTGAACTTGTTTTGTTCAAGTATGTCTGCATCGTAGTATTCTGGGTTGTTTATTGTGTATTGGCCTGTGATGGTGATTGGTTCATCGGTGTAGATGTTGTTTGGGATATTTAATGTTAATTCGTCATTTATTCCTGCGTTTAAGTATGTGTTGTCGTGTATTGATCTGTTTGTGGCATTGAGGTTAGATATTGTTATTCCTGACTGATTGGCTATTGTATTGTTGTATATTTGTGCTAGTGCTTGTCCGAATATATTATTATCTATGTTTATATATGAGTTGTTTAGAGTGTTGTTGTATGCTATTATCTTTGGTGATTTTATGCTTATGGAGTTTATTGTATTTGATGTTAGGCTTAATGTTCCCTGATTATCTATACTTATTGTTCCCGTATTGTTGGTGTTGAATGTACATTGGTCTAGTGTTATATTGTAGTTGGCTCTATTGGTTGAGCCTATTGTTGTTCCTATGTTACTTCCCCATGACTGTGATTGTGCTGTGATTGTGTTGTCATTGAATGTTGTTGTGTGTATCGTTACTGTTGCATCTCTAGTTTTTATTGCACCACCATAATGGTTTCCACCATTTATGCTTATGAGTACCTTGTTGTCTGTGAATTCACAGTTTTCTATTTCGCATTCTCCGCCAGGAATAGACTCTGATTGTTCACCGCTACCAATGGATATTGCTCCACCGCTGCCGGTAGCAGTATTGTTTATGAATCTTGTATTATTTATGTAAAGGTTTGCCTCTGAATTTAATGTATGGGATGATGTGTAATTGTTTGTGGATAGTATTGCTCCGGCATCCTTTCCAGCATAATTATTTTCAAATATTGTATCGTTGATTGAGAGGTTTCCCCCGTTATTGTAGATGCAACTGGCATCACCGACACTTACACCATAATCATAATGATACTGCTCTTCTTTATCAGTAATCATAGCATAACCCACACTATTATTACGGAAAGTACAATTATTTATAATTAGATTACCATTGTTAGCAACAGCTCCGCAAATAGGATGATTCCACAAATATTGTTGACTTTCTGAAGTGTTAAATACGTTATTCTCTACAACACAACCAATCATGCTCATGTTACCATTATTTTCTATTAAAAATCCATCACTTTTACTAAAACTTGTAATCATATTATTATTGGAAAAACTACAATTAATAAACGATAAATTTCCATTATTGATGATTTTATCAGTAATTATCATGTTTTCAAATGTATAATTACCTTTTAACTTAGGCATATATGGAATTAATCTATAAGAATCATTAGTAATTATTTCACCATCATCATTATCCAATATTAATCCTTCACCAAGTATACAATTATCATCAATTATTAAAATTCCTTTATTCACAATCGTAGTATTTAATGTGCAGTTTAATAGAGTTAAATTAGCATAGTTTGTGATTTTTGAGTTCAAGGAGCAGTTAATATATGTTGTATTCTTATCATTAGTGTTTGGTTCTGTTATTGTTTGGTTTTCTATTGTAATATTGTTTTCTTCATCATTACCATCGCCAGATACTATTGTAATCCCTGGTATGTTCAGTTCTTCAAATTTACTGATTACTTGGGTGTTGTTTGTATAAATAGTACCTTTTGTATAAGTTGTATTTTCTACTCTAAAATCAGGTCCTAGTATAGTAAGTTCATCTATAACTGTTTTACTAATTCCATAGAGACATAAATCTCCTTTATAACTTTCATATCCATTCAATGTTGAATTATATATAAATAGTTCTCCATCATTAGTAAGACCACAGATTATTGAATTGTTAATAATCATTTTTGAGGTAGTTTCTAAATTTGCTATACTAATCGGATTGTAATCGGATTGTATTTTAGTATTATTAATATAACAAGTAGCATAATTTTCTAGATAAGCCCTGCCCCAATCATCGTCAGTAAATATACAATTGTTAATGAACGTATTTTCCGTAATTTCAATCTGAATTAAATTTTCCTCACAATCAAATACTTGATTCTCAATAACATTAGAATATGTTACTCCATCAATGGTTACTGGATCTTGTTTAGTACTTTTATCAGTTTTATTCTCTTGTATTTCTTTTTCTTTAACTTTTTTATCTTCCATGGAATTATTTGTTGTTGTTTCTTTCTTGACTATTGGACTTGCCTGTGTGCTTGTTTTTTCACTTATAGTGTTATCAATACCGTTATCAATATCGTCTGTTGCGTTTACGGCTGATACTAGTATTAGCACGGTTACAAGTGCTGTTGCAAGGATTATTTTCCTCGTATTTTTCATGTTTCTTTCATCTCGCATGTTTATTTTT
>MUZZ01000268.1 GCA_003266075.1 Methanosphaera sp. rholeuAM74 | reverse complement strand
ATAAACACATACCATCCAAATAATAACTAGAAAAAACTTTAAAAAAAAAACTAAAAAAAAATATGGGGGGTTAATTAGGTGAGTAGATAATCATAATCTACTCTACAGATAGTTTAGCATCAGCCTCAAGCCTAGCAGCACCAGAAGTGTAAACCGCCGTTATAGTATAATCCCCTGCTTTATAAGTTTTAGGTACCATATACGTGAATGATGTCATGTCAGCCGTTACTTTAGCGTAGAGTTTACCATCATCTGCTTTAACTGTTTTACCGTTTACTTTGAGAACTACCTTACCATTGCCAAGGTTCTTCGTAGTGACAGTTATAGTTACTTCGCTTCCTGCTGTTGCTGTTGTGTCTGCTACTGTGAATTCTGTTTCACTTGTTTCAGGTGTTGTGATTGTCGGGTTTACTGTGTTACTTGTTTTCTGTGGTAAGTCATCGTTTCCTGTGAATACTGCTGTTACTTCCGTGTCTATGTTCCATGTTTTCGGTACCTTGTGGTCTAGTGTTGCAGTGTTTTCTGTTACGTCGGCGTATATTATTCTCCCTGTTTCTGCGTCTCTGAGGATTTTGCCGTTTACTTTGAAGTAAACTCTGCCAGTGTTGACTTCTATTTCCGTGTCATCGGTTGTTACTGTTATCTGTGCCGTTAATTGTGTGGTTTCGCCTATTGTTGCTGTTATGTCTTCTAGTGTGAAGTTTAGTGTGCTTGCATGTATCATTACTGTCTGTCTGGTTTGTGAGATTGTTGGCTGGACGGTCAGTATCATGTTAGCATCAGCTGGTGTGATTGTGAATTCTAAATTGTCAATGGTATCTACTAGTTCGTCGCCCAAGTATACGTTGAATTTATTTTGTTCGAGTATGTCTGTGTCGTAGCATTGTGGGTTGTTGATGGTGTATTGGCCAGTTATGGTGATTGTTTCTCCTATATAAATGTTTTCTGGTATGTTCAGTATAAGTTCGTCGTTTATCCTGTCATTGGTGTAGATGTTGTTTTCAATTAATTTATTTATTTCTCTGCCTTCTTGTTCTATTACAATAGTATCTGATGAGGATTTGCAGTTGTTGAATGTATTGTTGGTTATGATTATGTTAAATTGAGTTAAATCTGGTTTATAAGCATTTAAGTATATTGAACTTGCCGTGTTGGTTGCGTAACTGTTTGTGAATGTGTTGTTTTGTATTATCAGGTTTCCTGTTGAGTATATGTCTGCTCCTTTTCTGGATGCTTTGTTTTCTTCGAATATGCTGTTATATATTTCACCATTAACTACACTTATTGCTCCTCCATTTCCGAGAATTGAATCCCAGCCACTGGTTGTGTTGGCTACATTGTTGGTGAATCGTGAGTTGTTTACTACTAAATTAGTTGCACGTATGGCTCCGCCAGTTCCGCCACTACCACCACCACTACCAGTATATTCATGTTTGCTGATTAACCCATTGTCCTCGAAGGTACAGTTGTCGATATTTAAGTTGGTTGCTGATATGGCTATTCCACTTGGTTCTTCTCCTCCACCACCAACACCAGGTTCTAGGAATATGTGCTTGTTGTTAGTGAATCTTGAATTTTTAACAGTTAAGTTTGTCGCATTTAAAACACTACTGTTTGTTGCACGTAAACCGACAGTAAATGTTTTGATTTTAAATGTATTATTTTCAAACAATGAATTTGTTATATTTAATGTGAATTCATCTAGATTATCAGAAAGGTGATATGGTTTGTTTACATAGCATTGCATATTGTTATTAGTAAAAATACAGTTATTAAAGCAACTTATCACACCTAAATTATAGATGAACGGTGTTTGAATACCTATATGTGTATTATTATTTACTCGTGTATTGTTTAAAACCAAAGTTGCATTATTTTTATTATAAATGATTGCACCATTACAGTCGATTGTTGTTGATGTAAGATTGAATGTGTTATTTTCTATCACACAATCAAGAATTGTCATATTTCCATTGTTTTCTAATAAAAATGTGTTAAATATACCAGCGTTATTGATGAGCATAGTGTTATTAGATAGAGTGCAATTAACAAGCGTTAAATTACCGAAGTTACTGATTTTTGCTGTTATATTAGAGTTTATAATTTCATAGTTTTTATTGGAAATTATAGTTAGTGGGGTTGTTATGTTTTCATTTTCTATTATTTTATTATTTTCTTCATTATAATCTGAAATTAGAGTTCCAGTTCCATCATAGATGTAGTTTTCTCCGTATGTACAGTTTTTGATAGTTATTGTTCCAGTATTATTTATTATACAGTTAAGCATACTGTTGGTTATTATTGTTTCACCATTGTTTATGAATCCTATTCCTGTGAAATTTGTTAAAACTGAGTTGTTAATAATTAAATTATTGTTATTCTGTATCACAGTTAAATTGCTTATTACCGTGTTGTTTATTATTAGATTACCATTATTTCTTGTTTGATGATGTATGTTTGCATAGTTTATGGTGGTATTTCCAGTTGTATTGTAATATAAAATCCTATTCATAGCTGATGCTGTTAAATCTTGGTTGTTTCCTTCAATTAGGATTGTTATATCTTTTTGAACTGTAAAATAATTGTTTTTTATAGTGATTTTATATGTTCCTTCATTAAGATTGATAATATAATCATTATTTTCAGAATCTGCATCAATACTAGTACTTGTTGAGATTAATTCTTGATAATCATTTACTGTGAGGGTTTTAGTTGCACTTTTAGTGTTTTCTTTTGTTTTAATCGTTTTTGTTATTCTCTTACTATTATTGGTTTCTATTTTTTCTTTTATTGGTGTTTCTTCCTTGATTACACTGCTTACAGGTGTGCTTGTTTCTTCACTTATAATGTTGTCAATACTGTTATCAGTAGAATCTGTTGCGTTTACGGCTGATACTAGTATTAACACGGTTGCAAGAGCAAGTGCAAGGAATATCTTCATGTTATTCTTCATGTTGTTTTCTATCTCCCATTTTATTTTTTTGGCTTGTTTGACTAATTTGTGAGTTTATGACTAATCTTTGGCATTTGACTAA
>MUZZ01000087.1 GCA_003266075.1 Methanosphaera sp. rholeuAM74 | reverse complement strand
TCTACAAGATGGGGAGGTTCAACAAAACATCACTTCTACTGTTGATAAATGAATGCCGGCAGACATGGATTTTCAAAATCATATCTTCTGAGTTCTTTAACTTATAAAATAACTAAAACAAGTGGTAGTCGGAGTATTTAAAGAGGGTAATTAGTCAACAAAGAGATATGTTCTACTAATATGACTACATGGGGAAAGTTCACAAAAAAAATGAAAAGAAAGATTGTGGTGTTGAATAATTAAATTTATTTTGTAATTATCTGGCTGATGATGTCTTCACTGTTTGCTCGTACTTTAACCAGTTGTCCATCTTCTAGGTATTCGAATTTGTACACTGTTTTTCCATCGTCATTGTCAGTAATTAGGTATCCATCTTTGCCTGCAATGTTTTTTGGCTGTGAGTTTGCTGGGTTGATTGTCTGGATTTTTTCGTTGTTAGCCTTTTTACCTACAGTTACTTCTATTTCGTCACCTGCCGTGTTTTTAAAGTCACAAGACGTTTTAGCATCTACTTTTGTTCCATCTATGTCTTCCACGTCTAGTTCTCCATCTTCATCCACATGTGTTGCGTCTTTGTCTGTTTCAACTTGAGTATATCCTTCTGGTATTTTGAATTCAAGGTTATCTATTGTTAATTTTCCATTTGTAAATACGTAGCCAGTATCAACACTTTTTTCAGCTGCTGATATCACACTAATACTGCTTAATGCTATTAGCAGTATTAATCCAGCCACCATAACGTGTTTGGTATTCATAGTATCTCTCCTTAGATTTTTCCACCTAATGTAGGTGTATGTGTTATATCTGTAATTTGCATTATATTTATGTTTGTTTTTATATTATTTTTTAAATATTATTAATGGATTCACAGCATTTTCTATTATATNNGGGGGGTTATAATGTTTTGGAAGGTTATACACCATTTTTTAGTCTTTGTTGAAGTATTTGTCTTCTATAGACTTAGCTATTGTCATGAAGTCTTTTGCAGTCTGTGATTCTGGTTCTGATTTCACTATTGGTGTGTCGAGCTTGTCAGCTGATTCGGATACTTCAGTTTTGAATGGTAACTCTCCTAGGAAGTCTACTTCCATTGCTTCGGCAAATTCCTTGCCTTTTCTGTCTCCGAAGAGGTTGTGTCTTTCGTTACACTTTGGACATTCAAAGTATGCCATGTTTTCTATTAGTCCAATCTTGTCTATGTTAAGTAGTCTGGTCATTCCAACACACTTTATAACATCTTCCTCTGATACTGAACTAGGTGTGGTCACCATTACTGCAATGTCAAGGTCTGGTATTGTCTGCAGTACGGTCAGTGGCTCGTCACCTGTGCCTGGTGGGTTGTCAAATATCATCACGTCAAGATTGCTCCATGCAACGTCAGATATCAGTTGTTTGATTGCACCAGTTTTTTGTGGTCCTCTCCATATTATTGGTGAACCATTACTTTCTATTAGAAAAGCCATGGATGCAACTAGTATTCCATCATCTGTTTCTACTGGGATTAACTTGTTTCCCTTTACTCCTAACTGCTGTCCTTCTACTCCCAGCATCTTCGGAACATTCGGTCCGTGTATGTCAACATCAAATATTGCAGTCTTGTATCCCATAGCATTAAATGCTTGTGCTAGGTTTACTGCTACTGTTGATTTTCCAACTCC
>MUZZ01000219.1:888-2007 GCA_003266075.1 Methanosphaera sp. rholeuAM74 | reverse complement strand
CTATACCAACAAAAAACAAGACTAGACCTAAAAGTCACAGAATACGAGACAAACAAAACACTACCCAATACGTCAATTACATTAAAAGTACAAAATTCGAAGACATACACGAATAAAACAAACAACAATGGAACAGCAACATTCAACCTAGACGAAAAAGCACAAAAACACTACATAGACATAATCTACAACGGAAACAAAACACACAACAACAGAACAGAAAGAATCAACATCACAATACAAAAAAGAATAACCGACCTCAACTACACATTTGAAAACACAACAGGACAATACACTATTAAAGCACAATTAAAGGATTTAATATTAAATAAGACCATGCCAAACAAGGAAATAACAATCACACACCCAAACGGTACACAAACAACACAAAAAACCGATAAAAACGGAAACATAAGCATACAGACAAAACTGAACACAGGAAACAACACATACAAAATCAGATACAACGGAGACGAAAACACAACACAAACAAACAAGACAATCACGATAAACAAGCCACAAGAAACCCGAGAAATGATTAACGTCAACGTAGACAACAACATATACCAAGAAGACAAACTCACAATCTCAATCATAGACCAAAACACAAACAAAACCATACCAAACACAAAACTCACAATACAGCTACCAGACAAAAACATAACAACCACAACCGACAAAACAGGAAAAACAACGATCAAACCAAACCTACCAGTAGGAACAACAAACATCAACATCACATACCATAAAACAGACACAAACATAACAAAAACAGCACCAATAAACATCATAAAAAGACCAACAAGAATGGAAACACACATTACACTCACTAACAAAGCAAAACTCGAACTAACACTACGAGATGCAATAACAAACAAGACACTACAAAACGCTGACATACAAGTCATACACCCACAAAAAACGCTGACACAGAAAACCGATGAAAATGGGCAAATAAACCAAATACTAGACCTACCACCAGGAAAAACCAAACTCACAATAAAATACCCAGGAAACACAACACAACAACAAACAAACACAACAACAAAAGAATTCACAATACCAGGACAAACCAACAACAAAACAAACACAATAACAACAATGAACAACACAAGAACA
>MUZZ01000219.1:295-868 GCA_003266075.1 Methanosphaera sp. rholeuAM74 | reverse complement strand
GCAACAACCAAAGTAACAAACTCACAAGCACAAACAACACTAACACCACCAAATAATTTCAGAAATCAGAACGTAAAAATAGAAGCAACATACAACGAAAACACACAATACAACCCCTCAAAAACAACAGCAAACCTAGCACTACCACTACGAACAGCAGTACTGACAGTCACAACAAATGCAACAACAAAAATGGACCACACAATACAACTCAAAGCAGTAATCAAAGACACAAAAACCGTCAACGACGGAGTAATAGTATTCAAAATAAACGGACTCACAATCAAAGACAAAAACGGAAACACCATCACAACAAAAGTAACCAACAACACAGCAACACTAAACTACACAATCCCAGACGGATGGAGTGCAAAACCACTCAAACTCACAGCCGTATACTCAAACAAAAACTACAAAAGACTAGAAAACAAAACATACTTCAACATCACAAAAACACAAACACACATCAACATAACAACAAAAATCACAGCACAAACACAAAAAAACATCAAAATACAAGCACAAATACTAGACGAACACAATCATAGAGTCGTAGGAGAAAATATAATAGCA
>MUZZ01000219.1:0-280 GCA_003266075.1 Methanosphaera sp. rholeuAM74 | reverse complement strand
AACCTAGAAATACCAATACCAGAAAAATTCAACAAAAAAGGAACATACCAACTCGAAATAGTAACAGGAGACAGAACAGCATACACAGGAACACGACAACAAACAAAACTAGAAATACTGTGAAAAAAAATATATGACCTCCCCCCCAAAAACTGTTCTTTTGTTTCAACATTGATTCCATACTAATTTCCATAAGATTAACTTCATTTCAAACGAAATACAAAAACATGGAAGAAGTTGAAAAACAACTTTGCCATACGATTAAGTCTATTTCAAACTT
>MUZZ01000145.1:10432-20632 GCA_003266075.1 Methanosphaera sp. rholeuAM74 | reverse complement strand
ACTGTGATAGTTTTATCTTCGTTTTCGATTAGTTGTGCTGCTTTACCTCTGATAAATTTAATTCCGTATTTTTCTTGTGATAGTCTGTAGAACTCTTCGTAACCTTTACCGAATGCACGGATATCGATGTAGTATATGGTTACTTCAGTGTCTGGTTCGTGGTCAACACAGAGCTGAGCGTTTTTCATCGCGTACATGCAGCAAACTCTTGAACAGTATGGGTTTCCAACTTTTTCGTCACGAGAACCTACACATTGTATGAATGCTACTCTTTTTGGTGTTTCACCAGAGGATGGTTGGATTACGTGACCTTGTGTTGGTCCTGATGCGTTTATGTACCTTTCGATTTGTAGACCGGTTATTACGTTTTCAGCTTGGTCGAATATGTACTCTTCTTTTTCTGTTGGGTCGAATGTGTCATATCCTGTTGCTACTACGATTGTTCCTACTTCTAGTTCTACTGTTTCTGGTTCTTGTTCGTGGTTGATACAACCTTTTTCACAAGCTTTGTCACATAAATGACATTCTATACAGTAGTTTTTGTCGATTGTTGCTACTAGAGGTACTGCTTGAGGGAATGGTATGTATGCTGCTTTTACCATACCAGTTCCTTCATCGAAGTAGTTTGGTATTTCTATTGGACAAGCTTCTTGACATAATCCACAACCTGTACATGTTTCTGCGTCTACATATCTAGCTTTTTTCTCTACTGTTACTGTGAAGTTTCCAATGTATCCGTCTACATCTTTTACTTCTGAGTATGATAGTAGTTCGATGTTTTCGTGTTTTCCTGCGTCTACCATTTTAGGTGCTAGGATACACATTGAACAGTCGAGTGTAGGGAATGTTTTGTCTAACTGACCCATTCTTCCACTTATAGTTGGGTTTCTTTCTATGAGGTATGTTTTGAAGCCCATATCACCTAAGTCGAGTGCTGTTTGGATACCTGCTACTCCTCCACCGATTACCATAGCTGTATCTTTTACTCCTACTTTTTCAGGTGTTAGTGCGTTGAGTAATCTGGTTTTTGCACATCCCATTCTTACTAAGTCTTTTGCTTTTTCTGTTGCTCCTTCAGGATCTTCTCCGTGTACCCAACTGTCTTGTTCCCTTAAGTTGACGAAGTCAAATAGGTATTCGTTTAATCCTGCTTCTTTTACAGCTCTTCTGAATGTTGGTTCGTGTAATCTAGGACTACATGCTGCTACAACTACTCTGTTAAGACCTAATTCTTTAATATCGTCTTGTATGAGTTTTTGTCCTGGATCAGAACACATATATTTGTATTCACGTGCGACTACTACATCTGGAAGTGTTTCTGCGTATTCTTTTACTGCTACACAGTCTACTACTCCACCGATGTTAACTCCACAGTGACATACGTATACTCCCATTTTTATTTCTTCATTTTCTGCCAAGTTAAATCACCTTTCATCTTAAACATGAATTTTTTTCCATGTTAAAAGTTGTTACTATTAAAAATTTTAAAAAAATATATCCTATACCGTAATATATGAGAATCATAATATATAAACTTTTATTTTGTTCGATTGAAAACGTACTATTATGTTTATACCTTATCAAAAAGTTTTGATGATTAGAACTAGTTTACATTATGGATATAGAATATGGTTGAAATAAAATATGGAAAAAGGGAAAGTAAAGAATGTCATATGCCATTATTCTCTGAAATAGTGTGTTATGTTCGTACGGTTTTCCGAATAAGCCACCCTAGTACCAGTCACCAACTGAATGGTATAATTTCCCGGTTTTGAGAAATTCAGTATTAAAAATGAAATGTCAACTGTACCATTTACTGCTACAAAGTATTGTGTCTTACCATTGAATCGTTTGATTGTTTGACCGTTTATTTTAACTGCAACAGCACTTTCCCCTAGGACTAGATGATTGTTTTCATCCAACAGCTTTGCCTTTATGGTCACTAAAGAATTTAATGTTCCTGTTATCGATGTGACATTAAAGTGTGTTCCTATACGTGTAATATTGAAGTATGTCTTATTTTCCAATCTACCATAGGTCAACTGTGAATATACCGATGTTACTTTAACTGTTTTAGCACTCCATCCGTCAGGAATTGTGAAATTGATACTTGCAACACCATTAACCAGATTAGCACGTACATCCGAGCCATTATCATATTTAACTGTTACACCGTTTATCTTGAAAATAACAAAACCCGTGGAAAGATTTTTATCTCCGATAGTGATTCTTGTTGTGAATGTAACGTTTTTTCCCATCTTGGTATTGTTAGGGCTAGCCGTGACAGTCATAATGGCCACGTCTGGTCTTTTTATGGCTTTGAATACCATTGTCTCGGAACTGTTTTTGTATATTGCTTCTACTTCATATCGTCCCTCTTGTGTTGCATTGTATTTTATGGTTGCAGTACCATTTTTTAGTGATGCTGTGAATATTTTTCCTTTTGAATCCAATAATGTTTTGTTGTTTATCTTAAATGTTAAATTACCGTTGAGGGCTTTGTTATTCCTATCATATACTTTGGTTGTGATATTAACTATAGTACCCTCATATACCTTCGGCACTTGTGTTATGTTTAAGAAGTGATTTATAGTTGGTGTATACATGAGCATCTTTGATTGTGTGTTGTAATGATTCTGTAGTGATAGATACTTGACTGTTAAGTTTGTTTTGGGTTGTAGATTCCTGTTGTTAATTTTTATGTTGGTAGTGTTAGTGTTGAAATTCTTTTTATTGTTCTCATAGCCCTTCACGTATATCACAATAGTACCATTGCATACGCTATCGTTGTATATCTTACTTAACTTTAAAGAAGCATAAACTACATTATTCTTTATAGATACTGTGAGAGTATTGTTAAGTAAATTACCGATATAGGTATTGTTACTTATATGATATTTGTTGGTATGGGAATAGATTAACATATCCCTAGACAAATCAGTATTATTCTCAAAGTAATTGCCAGTAATATTGATAAAACCATTATTCTCTAAAACAAATCCATCCCCTGATTTGACAACATTGAATGTGAAGGAATTGTTAGAAACATCCATAGTAGCATTATTGAATATGGCAGCACCAGAACCCATATTTAACTCATTTGAATGAAATTCTGTGACATTAGAAACTGTGTTATTATAGAAAACATTAGAGTATACAGTCATGTTAGCATAATTGATTATAGCACCGCCAATACTTGCACTATTAGATTTGAATGTATTGTTGTATACCCTAGCAAAAGTACCCACAGTATTGTTTTGATTGTAAATCACTCCACCCATGTAAGCGTTGTTGCTAGTGAAAGTGTTATCACAAATCGTGATGTTGGCAACATTGAATATCACACCACCGGTAGAGGCAGAACAATTAGTGAATTTATTGTTTCTAACCGATATTTCCCCATAATTTGCTATAGCACCACCATAAGTACCTGAAATGTTTTCAAAAATGTTACGATTTATTATTGAAATAGAATAAACATAGGAAACTATGCTTCCAAAGTCCGATGTAACATTGATGATAGTGTTATTGATCATTTCAAGGTAACCATAATTGTCCACCACCACACCACTGCGGGAGGCTAAATTCTTATAGATACATTTATTGCTATAGAGTGTACCATAATTTGTTATTGTACCCCTAATATCACCATGTGTTTCGAGAAAATCATCCCTATCACCGATGACAAGAGAATTATCCACTACGATATTAGTTAAATAAACATTACCCCTATTAAACAGTATACCCCTCGATAAGATACAATTATTTACAAATGAAACATTGGAAATGTTCAATGTACCATTGTTATTGAAGGCAGATGCAGAAGAACCACTGGTATTGACAATAGACAGATTGTTAATAGTTATAAATGACTTATCAGAGATATTCATGAAGGTTTGTGAATTATTACCACTTATAATGCGTCCATTACCATTGATTGTGATGTTATGATGTTTAATGTTGTTAGAAACTAGAATAGTTTTATCTATTGTATATACACTACTGCCCGTGAGAGTAATGTTAAGATGTGAACTATTAGATGATTTATTAATTACTGCATTATATAATTGTTTGTAATTGTTTACTTTAACATTAGAAGTTGATTGCTTTAATGATTTACTCGTATTTACATCCTTAGATAAATGATTAACACTGTGTGAATCATCACAAATAACATCAGAATCCGAATCATTATTTGCTGATGCTGAAACTGTAGTTACTAAAAACAGTAACATTACTACTAATATAACAATTCTCTTAAAATGCAAAAACAACCCTCCCACAAAATTATTTATAAATTATAATATGTGTTTTAACATATTAAAATATGTTCTGATTTCAAGGTTGTTTGATAAAAAAATAGAAAAAAATAGAGTATAAAAAAAAGAGTGAGTTATTCCTTGGCATAGACTTTAGAATACTCTTCTGGCTGATTATATAAACCAATAGCTGCTAATGCCCCTATAAGACCACCTTCACCGGTAACGTACTCTACACGAACGTTATTATTTTCAGCGATGGACTTAGCCTCATCAAGGTATTTCATGGACTTTTTAGCCTCCAAACCATAAACTTCAACGTCATGAGGCACATCCAATTTATCCCAAACTGCAATAGCAGTTTTATCTGATAAAGTAAACTCCTTCAACTTAGATACAACACAGTCAACAAGGTTGTCCACTTCACCAACTTCAACAGCGAAAACCAAGGCAATTGCAACACAATTTCGTGTCTTATTAGGATTATCAGGGAATAGCTGACAAGTAATGTGTTCTAAATACCTGTAACCCATCTCTTCCTGTATTTGGACGCCAATATTATTAGCCAATGTCCACGTTGCACCCTCACTAGGAATATCTGTATCGTCGATACCTATTATGACTTTACGAAGCTTAGGTGTGATGACAGCAGCCCTACCAACTTTAGAGCCGCCACCATGGTCAAAAATTTCAACACGTTTAACTCCAGTAGCTTTGCCACGACATAATGCGGCTCCCACACCAGCACCAGCCAAGCCCGCATGAACCACACGAACTTCATCACCATTTATAGATGCTTCCTGGATACCTGCTGCCTGATAACTAGGTATTAATTCAATGTCCACACTACCTGTATCAACGTAGTATGTGTGCTTATTACCGTCACGTTTAGCATCCACAATCAATGGGCTGGTACGCTTGTATTGAGTTATCATCCAATCTGAACCTATAGGGCATGGATGATATTCAATTAACTCGATTTTGTCTTCAAACTCATCTGTTAATGTTAAAATTTCCTCATAAGGAGTAACCCACGGATCAGTATACTTTTTTCTTAATTCGTCAGGTGTTAATGTTTCCATATTCTGTTTTCCATTAATTTTTATTTGAAAAATGACTTAAAAGGTTTTATGGAATTATTGTAACCTTTTAACGAGTTTTACTGCGGCTTCAACTGCCCTTTTACCGTATTCGACACGTTTATGTGCTTCTAACCTAGTCATTCCTGGACCAGATATGCCGAGAGTTACTGGTTTATTATATTCCAATGATAAATCTGTGATTTTACGAGCTGCGTGTTGAACAACTATTTCATCATGCTCAGTATCACCTTCAATAACTGCACCTAGTGTTATGACAGCATCTACATCACCATCATCCAACAACTTCTTGATGGCTATTGGCATATCATAAACTCCTGGTACTGGGAATACTTCAGTTATCTCAGCATCCAAAAATTTAGCATGTTCTTTAGCTAATTCCAACATCATACTAGTAATGTCAAAATTGAATTCTGCTACTACTGCACCAATCTTAATCATATAATCTCCTCTAAAATTTTAAAAAATGAAATAACGAAGTTATACTAGGTATAATACGAATGCTGATACTGAACTAACTACCATAATAAATATAATAAATAACGCTGCTGCTTTCGCTGTATTCATGATAATATCTCCTTTCCATTATTTTGTGATTTATTGTTTATATATATGTGTAAAAAGTTATATAATATGATGTATTCTGTACTACAACTTACTTGCAATATACTCTGCCATTTCCTGTGTAGATGCACTGCCACCTAAATCAGGGGTAACTGTTTTAGCTTCGTTAATAACTTCTATTACAACTTTTTCGACTTGTCTTGCATAATCAGATTCACCCAAGTAGTCAAGCATCATACAAGCAGAAAGAATTGTTGCAACTGGGTTTGCTATGCCCTGTCCTGCAATGTCTGGGGCAGAACCATGAACTGGTTCAAACAAACCATTGTCATCACCAATGTTGGCTGAAGGAATCATTCCTAAACCACCAACAAGACCCGCACCTTCATCTGATAAAATATCACCATATAGATTAGAAGTGACTATGACCTCAAAATCTAATGGGTTGGTAATAAGATACATTGCCGTTGCATCAACATAAAAATCATTAGCTTCTATATCCGGATAGTTTTTGGCTATATCAAAGAATGTATCCCTGAACAGACCATCAGTAACCTTCAATACATTAGCTTTATGGACCGCTGTTACCTTTGAACGGTTTGTATCAACGGCATATTTAAATGCATAGTCACATATCTTCTCTGAAGCCTTTTTAGTTATTCTTTTACGTGCTATTGCACCATCATTTGTTGTTTCCTCGTCACCTATGTATAAGTCCTCAGTATTTTCACGGACAATCATGAAATCGATGTCCCCATACTTTTCTGGTTCTAAAGATTTTACTGGACGTAGGTTTACAAATGTGTTTAATTCCTGCCTTAATCTGACTATGACGTCTGCAGCTGTTTCTCCTGCAGCTCCAAATAATACTGCGTCAGAATCTTTAGCTACATCAATGGTTTCCTGTGGAAGTGCTACACCACAATCATCCTTACAGGCATCTCCTGCAACAAGGTGGGTGTAATTAAATTCAATAGGTAACTTGTTAAGGACTGTTAGTGTTGCTTCGACAACTTCTTTACCAATACCATCTCCAGGTATAACTGCGATATTATACATTATATCACCTTATTCTTTAAATTGTGTGTTGTTTAGATAATTAATAAGACCACCATTTTCCAAAATACCGAACATGAATTCTGGAAGCCTTGTAGTTTTATATGTTTTATCGTTGCATTTATCTTCTAATGTTCCTTCTTCTAAATCAATTTTAACATAATCCCGTTCATCCATTTCATCGATGCCATCTGGTAGCTCAACTAGTGGAAGACCAATGTTTGTTGCGTTTCTGAAGAAAATACGTGCGAATGATTTGGCCACAACTGCTTGGATTCCTGCACCTTTAAGTGCTATTGGTGCATGTTCACGTGATGAACCACAACCAAAGTTAGAACCAGCGACAATAATATCCCCTTCATTTATTTTATCCTTGTAATGTAGGTCATAACCCTCCATTACATGAGCTCCTAATTCTTCAGGAGTGCTTAAAGTCAAATAGCGACCTGGAAGTATACTGTCTGTGTCAATATCGTCCCCTAATTTTAAAATTCTGCCTTTGATAATTTTCTGCATAAATCTAGTCCCTCCTATTCTGGTGCCGTTATATGTCCTGTTATAGCACTATGTGCTGCGATGATAGGACTTGATAGGTAAACACTACCATCTGGATGACCTTGACGTCCTTTGAAGTTACGGTTTGAAGTTGATAGGCTAACTTCTCCTTCACCAATTAATCCTACATGACCTCCAAGACATGGTCCACAACATGGATTACATACTAATGCTCCAGCATCAACGAAGATATCCATCAAACCCTGTTCGAGAGCTTGTTTATATATGGTTCTGGAAGCTGGTATGACAAGTAGTCTCACACCACTTTTAACTTTGTTACCTTTCAATATCTGTGCTGCCTGCTGTAAATCCTTAAGTCTACCATTAGTACATGAGCCTATGAATACCTGGTCAAGTTCAACATCTTCCACTTCACTAGCGGCTACAACGTTGTCCACATGACTTGGACATGCAACCTGTGGCTCTAAATTACTGACATCAATATCCATTACCTCTAAGCTACTAGCATCACTATCTGTGGTAAACTTTGTATATTTAACATCGGTACGACCCTTAAGGTAGTCGTCAGTTATCTTATCAGGCTCAACTAGACCAGTTTTACCACCCATTTCTATTGCCATGTTGGACATTACCATACGATCAGTCATTTCCATGTTACGCACAGTTTCACCCGCATATTCGCAAGCTTTGTAAGTAGCACCGTCCTGTCCTACTGTACCGATGATATTTAAGACAACGTCCTTACTAGTGACGTTAGGATTTAACTCACCTGTAATATTGTATTGAATTGTTTCAGGAACTTTGAACCATAACTGACCAGTAGCAAATACCATAGCCATATCAGTAGAACCTATACCCGTAGCAAAAGCACCTAATGCTCCATGAGTACATGTGTGTGAGTCACTACCAACAACAACAGTCCCTGGTATAACATGACCCTTTTCTGGTAGAACCTGGTGACAAACACCCTCATAGACATCATAAAAATTCTTGATTTGCTGCTGTTTTACAAACTCTCTTAAAACTTGATGATTCTTGGCTGCTTCAAGAGTATCTGCAGGAACTTGATGATCAAATGGTATAACAATTTTATCTGGATCCCAGACATTATCAGTATTAATCTGTTCTAGAGATTGAAGCGTTAAAGGACCTGTTAAATCATGAACCATGGCTGTGGAAATATCAGCCATAACAATTTCACCTGCCTCAACAACATCTTTACCTGAAGCTTTAGCGAGAATCTTCTCAGACATAGTCATTGACATATAAATTTTTACCTCCATAGAATTATAAAAAAGTAATCTAATAATTGTTTATNNAAGTTCTGTATTTTAGAATTAATAATATTTATCATTGAAGTAAATTAGGTTAAAACTGTTATTATGACTGTGAGAGTACATAAACATAACACAGTATCCGTGAAGATTATGGAACTCATGAGTTTAGTGTCTAAATCATAAGTTAATGATAAAACCATGGCATTCATAGCAGTAGCCATACCAGACTCCAATACTGCGACATTAAATCCCATACCCTTAACTCCTAACATCATTAATATCATGAAAATTATTAATGGTGAAACTACAAGACGTACTATGGATACAAATATTGAATCAGATAACATCTCCCCAACATTATTAAAATCCAGGTTTAAACCCAATGAAATCATTATTAAAAATATTGTGGCATCAGAAAGGTAGTTCAAGGAATTATTTATGACAAATGGCAATCCTATGTTGAGAAAATTGAATACTAACGCTAGAATCACAGCCCAGAGGGGAATAAAAGAAAGGATGTGTTTGAAGACTGTCCTAGTATCACCACCAAAACGTGACACAAGCAGTATTCCGAATACAACAAAAAGGATTGTTGTTGACAAATCAAAGAAAATAGCGTGTATAAACCCATAATCCCCAAATACACCTAAAACTATTGGAAAGCCTAGAAATCCGGTATTCATCATTGCACAAGCAATCATAATAGTCCATGTTCTACTTTTAGAATAACCCCTGAGACTAGAAAAGACCAATGCAATTATTAAACAAACAAAGCTAACCATTAACCCATAGAGTGGTAAAGACAGCATACTCTCTGTGATATTAGCATCAACTAAATTAATGAAAAGTAGTGCTGGCAAAGTAATGTTTAAAACTATCTTAGATAAAACAACACTATCCCGAGATTCCAGTAAACCAAAGTGTTTAAGTACATAACCCAACAGGATAAGAACGGATGGAACCAAAATTATTTCAAACGAATTCATGAATTAAACACATCCCTATAGAAGACTTATCACCAGTGGTAGTGTGAACAAGGACAGTATCGTTGATATGAAGATTATGATAGCTAACAAGTCAGAGTCAAGGTCATAATTAATTGCGAGAATCATAGAATTCATGGCAACTGGCATAGCAGAATCCATTACTGCAATATTAAAGGTAAGACCAGACATAAAATGTGATAATACCATGTAGACAATTAGTGGAATCAGAACTAAACGCATTATAATAACAAATGATGTGTCCACAAAATATCCTCTGACAGATCTAAAATCAATAGTCAAACCTAGAGATAACATTATCAGACAAATCGTTGCATCACTCAAATAATCTAAAACGTTGCTTAAAACGTAACCTAATGGAATATTGAATATATTGAATATCAATCCAAAAATTAAAGCCCATAATGGCATGAATGATAACATA
>MUZZ01000145.1:9956-10262 GCA_003266075.1 Methanosphaera sp. rholeuAM74 | reverse complement strand
GTGAATATTAATGCTGGTAAACATATATTCAATACGAGTTTAGATAGTAGCTTACTGTCGTATTTATTTAGATATCCTGTACGTCTTAATAACATACCTAATATTATGATTATCGTGGGAACAAGAACTACTTCAAAAGAATTAACCATGGATTATTACCTCAAATAATAGGTTATATGTATAAAATAGTTAAAAAAGTTTTTGAAATGGGGGGTGATGTGAAATTTTCTTAATCGACTAAACCTTCAGTAGCGACTTTGAATACTGCTTCACCTTCAGGTAAGTGAGGAGAATCGACTAAACGTG
>MUZZ01000145.1:0-9946 GCA_003266075.1 Methanosphaera sp. rholeuAM74 | reverse complement strand
TTGAGGAGTATCCTGTATGTACTAGCGTGACCAAGTACGTGTCCACCTACAGCCTTGGTAGGTGTTCCAAAGAATGCGTCAGGCTTGGATTGTACTTGGTTGGTTATTAATACTGCGAGGTTGTATGAGTTTGCTAATGTTTGTAGTGTGTGCAAGTGTTGGTTAAGTTTTTGTTGCCTGTTTGCTAGTGATTCACGACCAACGTATTCTGCCCTGAAGTGAGCCATTAATGAGTCAACTATAATTAACTTAACGTTAGTTTCACCTTGGATTAATTCATCTACCTTGTCTGCCATTAGCATTTGATGGTTACTATTGAATGCCCTTGCAACATGTATGTTTTTGAGTGTTGTTTCTAGGTCTAATCCAAATCCTTCTGCTATCTGTTGTATACGTTCTGGTCTGAAGGTGTTTTCTGTGTCTATGAATACTACTTCACCTTCAAGGCCACCATTTTCTAGTGGTAATTGTGTGGTAACTGCTAATTCATGTGAAATCTGACTTTTTCCTGAACCGAATTCACCATAGACTTCTGTTATGGATTGTGTTTCTATTCCTCCACCTATTAGTTCATCTAATCCCTGACTTCCAGTTGTTATCCTTCCAACATCTTCTCTTCTTTTCATTACTAGGTCAGCTGTTTCAAAGTCTATCTTTTCAGCTTTACGAGCAGCTTCTATGACTTTCATAGCCACCCCTTCACCTATTTCCACTTTTACGCTTAATTCCTTTGGAGTTGCTGTTGCTAAACGCATTAAATCTCCAAATCCTGCATCTTTTAGTTTTTGTGCTGTTTTTTCTCCGACACTTGGTAAATCTGTAAGTTCAACCATTTTATCAACCTCTTATTTTTATTTATTATATTACTATAACTACTCTACGTACATTTAACCTTATATCTTCCTGATAATCGTTGAAGGAAGCATCAGCTATTACTGTTACTTCATGTCCAATTAAATCTTCTAGTCGTCCAGCCAGTGATGATTCATCACCGGTTTGTTCAAATATTTCTATAACTTCTTTAGTAGTTGTTCCTATCAGTTCTTCTGCTACATTACGGAAGAAAGTAGCTGAAACTGTTCCTGTTTCATCCCTTAGAACTGTTGAAATCACCATCAGGTAATCTGGTTTATCAATTTTTTCTCCACAGGTGTCACATATGTATCCTTCCTCACTTTGGGAGATTCTTTTGTTACATGTAGGACACATTGCGTAGATTATTTTTTCACCATTGATTTCTTCGATAACTCCTTTAACTGTTATGTGTTTATCTTCCTCATCGATGTCTTCTATGAGTTTTTCTGTGTATAGTGTGTTTTCTATTTCACGCATAGATGGTAGTTTTTCTGCTTCTTCTGTTGTTGCTTGTCTGAAGTTGGTATTGGATGAAACGGATAACCTTAGGTTACCATTTTGTAGGTTAATCATTGGATTTTCTATGATAACTGCCATTCCTTCACTTAGTTTCATGTCTACGTCATCATCCCATAGTGATACTGATATTTCACCTGATTCATCTGCTACTTGCACTGATTTTACTCTTCCATCTCTTCCATCGCTACGTGCGAATGTGTTTACGTTTCCAATGTTGGTTACTCTGCATCTAAGTTTAACATATGAATCATTTTCTTCTAGTTGGCTTATTGTTACATCATGGTATCTTTCTTCTTCAAGTTGAGCTAGTGGCGGTAAGTCCTGTGCTTCTTCGTCTGTTGGTGTTGTTATCCTTGCAGGTTTTCCTATGCTTAGTTCCATGTATCCTTGTCCTAATCTGGTTCGACAATTTTCTACTTTTATTGCATCCCCTACTGCTTGTTTTAAGTCTGTTTTTTCATCCCATAGTGATGCACGTATTATTCCAGTATCATCTGCCAGTTCTAGTGATCTTACTTTTCCGTTTGTTCCGTCGAGTCGTTCAAATTCCCTTATATCAGATAGTGTGAATATTCTTGCGACTACGTCGAGTTCTCTTCCTTCTTCTTGTTCTGTGTCGAGTGCATCTTTGATTTTGGTTGTTGTGAATGTTTGGATTGGTTCTAATTTGCTTCTTAAGTCGTCGTCAATGTCTGGGTTGATTACTATTGCTGCATCCCATCCAGTATTTATCCTGTATCTGTCTCCTGAGTAGTCATCGAATTCTACTTGGCAGTCTTCTATTTTTATTATGTCTCCTTTTGTCATTGCTATTTCTGTTTCTTTGTTCCATAATGTTACCCTTATTGATCCTGTGTCATCGGTTATTTCTATGCTTCTGACGTTTCCTTGTGTTCCGTTTTCTCTGTCGAATGTTATTGTTTCGTATACTTTGGTTATTACACCTATGACTGTTGCTTTCTCTTGGTTTTCTGTTGCATCTGCTAATTTTAGTATTTCGTGTTTGTATTCTGGTAAATCATAGTCTCCTTTGACTATTCTTCCGTTCCAACTATTTGATAGTGATATTGGCTGGTATTTGGTGTTTGCTCTTGCTTTGATGATTTTTACTGTGTCATTTTCTTTTAGTTCTAGTGTTTCTATTAGTTCTGTGTCTTTATTCCATAGTGTGAATTCCATTGTTCCTGTTGCGTCCATTATTGTCAGCGTTTGTATTAGTAATGTTCTGTCATCTTTTTGGATTTCACGTACTGTTGAGATTTTGATTATTCTTACTATTACGTTGTAGTCTCCGTCTTCAGTTATATCTTCGAGGTTTGTTATTTTTTCCTCGTATTTTGGTAGTTCTGGGTCTACTTCTTCTGGCATGACTTGTATTGTTGAGTTGCTTCTCATTTGTACTTCCAAGTCACCTGTGTATCCTTTTCTGACTTCGAGGTTGTTGATTTTTATAATGTTTCCTTCTGCAATACGGTTCATGTATTTCATATTGTCTGTCCACATTACTACTCTTATTTTACCTGTGTGGTCTTCTACTGTCAGGTTTGCGACTTTTCCTTCTCTTCCTTTTTTGGTTGTGAATGTTTTGATGTTTGATATTGCAAGTAGTCGTCCTTGGATGCTTATGTTTCCATTTCCTTCTACTAGTGAGGATATTGTTTGTACTTGGTTTGTGTGTGTTTGTTGTATGTTTTCTCGTCCTGAATGTTTTTCTATTACCATGTTAATTATCTGGTCTTCTGTTACAAAGGGTGAGTCAGCATTTTCTTCTTTCACTTCGTCTATATCTTTAAGAAAGTCTTTGTATGAGACTTTGTCTTTGATTTCTTGATATCTTTCTTTATAATATTCGTCGTCTGACGGCATTTTTATTCTCCTACATGGGTTTTTATTATTAATCTTATTAATAATCGTGATATTGTTTATGTAATTTTTTTTATTTTTCCTTGTATAAAATTTTTGTAATGTGTATTTATATTATTTTGGGTAGGATGTGAGAAGTACTATTTTTTGAACATTGTTTATCTTAATGTTCTTAATTTCTATTATTGTTTAATTATTGTTGTGTGAGTTAATTCATTTTGTTGTTTTTACTTGTTGTTGTCAATCATTCGCTTATAATACTTATAAGTGTTATTTGTAATACATTTATCACTTAAAAACAAAGGGGTGGAGGTGTGTAAACACCCCCAAGTCTACTATAACTAGTAAATATATCGATATCTAATATATTCTTTCGTTATTTTAAGCTTTTCTATACGAAAATTTTTTTAATAGTACTTTAAAAATGTTTTCTGCTTAAGAAAACGGCATTCTTCATGAATTTGTGTATGACACTTCTATCAGCATTATGCTTCAAGCACTACCCCGTAATTCCACAGGTGAATATTGTTCTAATGTTTGTTTATGCTTCTTAAACCCTCATTTAAAATATTTTTGGCTGCGTTCACATCACGATTATGTTTTGTATGGCATGATGGACATTCCCATGTGCGAACACTTAAAGGCATGTTCTGGTGCATATAACCACATACATTGCAGCGTTTCGATGAAGGAAAATATCTATCTATGTGAACCAAATCTTTCATATAAAATTCTGATTTGTAATCTAACATTCTTATGAACTTTTGCCAATCATTTTCTAAGATATTTTTGTTAGGTACATTGCTGTTTACTAATATATCCTGTATTTCCAACATTTCAACACAAATTATGTCATATTCTCGTACTAATTCCATTGATAATTGGTGCAAGAAATTTTCTTTTATGTTGACCTTTTTGGTGAAGTTTTTTTGTAATTGGATTTTTAGTCGCTTGTTGTTTTGGCTACCTGGAATAGTTTGATTTATCTTATGATAACAGTTGCGAATTTTATCATTATAATATTCAATATCCGGCATATCGATTGTTCTTCCATCAGATAATGTGGCAAAATGATCTATTCCTAAATCTATTCCTATGGCTTTTCCCGTTTTAGGCAATTGTTTTACGTTGATTGCATATACGATAGATATATGCCATTCATACCTCTTATAAGATATTATTGCGTGAAGTATCTTTCCATCGAATTTTCTGAAATTTCTTAGTTTGAATCTCTGGTTGTTGTGGTGAAAATATGAATTTATTATTTGAAAGTCATATTTAGGTATTTTAAATGATCTTAGTATATGTTTATCTGTTGTATCTGTTAAAACATTGTTTTTAGCGTTTATGGACTGTAGTAACCTATGATAAACATCTACTAGTACGTGCTTATTGGTAGTTTTGAGTTTTGGATTTTCTTCTATTAGTTTTTCAAGGTGTTTATAGAAGTATTCATTTTTGTATGTTGCGACGATGTGATTTTCTAAATCTTCTTTTAGGTCTTGTTGATATTGTTTGTATAGGTTATTGTATACGAAATCACAGTTTTCTAACTGGGATAGTAGAAAATCTTCCTGTTGTTTGTTAGGTTTTATTCTGCATTTGTTTGTTAGTAGTCTAGTTTTCATAATTGTCTTGGAATGTAGTACTAGACATCCCGTTTAATACACATGAAAAAATGGATGAAAAAAACTTTGGGATGTCTAGACTATTCTTGATGGTTTTATATTCTTTTGTTTTACACAGTAATATCTTGATTTGTGTTGTATTTCTCCATCTCCTAAAAATGGGGGTTTGGGAGTGTTGAATATGATGATTTTATATTATTCCAAGTTATCCCCATATTTTAAGGTTTTTAGTTGTTGTTTGAATGTTTTCAAGAGAGGAGACTATCAGATATTTTTTTGAACTTCCTTATCTTATGAAAGATACGGATTCTTGGGTTGTAAAATCTGATGATTTTAAGTTTACCAAGCTATCCCCCTAGTCCCTAAGGTTCATGAATGTTTGTATCTTATATAGATATGTATAAGATGACTTTTTATAAAAATATTTATTAAATGAAATGGCGTGTACAAAAGTACATGGTTTTCTTAAATATTTTTATACTTATAAGTTTATTTTCTAAAGTATTTAAATGTTTCCTTATTTGTATTACTAAAAGGTTAAAAAAATTATGATATTGAGGAATTTGCATTAGTTATATATAAATTAACAAATTTATTTGGACTATTAATATCTGCAAACTTCATAGTAGTATTAGAATCCGTATTATTCAACATTACAGTAATATTAGAAGATAAATACGTGTCATTATAAATTATTCCCTCTGAAGACGTGTTTAAATTTAATGATTTTACAAATACGCCGTTGACATAAACATTGTATGTTGAATCTGTGATAAAACCTGACGTTTTACCAACAAGAGTATCGTTAACGTATACGTTTAACATTTTTTCAGGTAAATTTTGTGTAGTATACTCTTTAGCCACACTAACATTAACATTAGAGAAATTAAGATTAGATGAGTTAGTATCATTTGCAGATCCATTATCCACATACTCTTCTGGCTCCATATTTCTAACAATATACATATTCTCGAAGAGACCTTTGAGATTACTATCACGTATCACCGTTCCAGGCTCTAATTTAAGATAACCACGTGCATCTTGAGGCATCCTTATTAAATCGTTTTCATAATTAACACTCTGCTCCAATTGATAAGCATCACCATCAATATAAATATTATCACCATATTGTGCTTGAATTGTGTTAATAGCAGAGTTAGGTAAACGTATCAAGTGTTCCTCATTTTCCAAAGCCTTTTCAACCGTATATGGACCCCTAACATCCAATCCACCAGTATCATTATTAGTGGATATTACTATATTCTTTGAGGCAGGTTCTATTGATATTTCATGTGGAGTAATTGAAACCGAACCAAGCAATGTAATTACTATAGCAATGATTATGAAGATGGATATTATTACAGGAAAGTGCATATGAATAAATGACTTCAGCATTTGCATAGGCGAAATCTTCGATTGCCTGTAAATACGTATGGACATTCTCACTATACGAAGGATGTAATAAATAGAAATTATTAAGCCCAAACCAATGATTATAGCAGATAATATTGATGTAACGAATTTTATAAAGAATAAACCGAACAATCCGAAGGTTATCAATGATAACCCCATTATTTCCATACGAATAGCGTTACCTAAATCATCGACCATTGTGAATCTACCATAGGATATTGCCCTATCAACTATGGTTCTTACGACCTCATTTGCCATTAAGTTTAGTTCCTCTAATGTAGACATTTCATGGACAATGTTTCCAATGTCAACTTCCACTATCCTCATACCTAATGCGTCTGCGTCAAGAACTATTCCTATGTCAACACCATAATCATTTTCTAAGTCTATTTTGTCAAAGAAAGCCTTTACTGCTGCAAATTGTCCACTTAATGGTTGTTCAAAGCTTAGTTCTGGGAAGAAGAATTGAAGTAATGGTTTTGCCGTTAATTCTGTGACACGTCCTGCTTCCCTTTTAAATTTTGTCTTTGTTATGTCGGCTTCACCATTTATGATTGGATTTATTATTGCTTCAACCTGTTTTTTGTTGATTTGAGATAAATCTGCATCCAAAAAGAGTACTATGTCTTCTAATGCTTCGTTAAGACCTGTACTCATGGCAGAACCTTTACCTTTATTGGTTTTATGCTTCAATAGTTTAACATTTTCTATCTTGGAAACTATATCATAAGTATTGTCTGTAGAACCATCATCCACAACTATTACTTGTTTGATAGCATCCACTTGAAGAACCGTGTCTATAACATGTTTGATTGTTTTTTCCTCGTTGAATGCTGGTATTACAACTGATACTGTTTTTTTACTAATAACTGTATTATTAAATGATAGTAATAACAAGGATATAGCCGTTGTAATCAGTAATAGAATATTGGTTGACATGTTTAATAATTCCATATTAATTTTTATACCTAATATTAATGTATTTATAAATAATTGTTTATAAATTATGTCTATATTAAAAACAGGAGAATAGATGACTGACATGTATATGTTATAAAAAAATAGTGTNNTAAAATAAAAAAAAGTAGGTGAGAAAGACCTAATCTTTCTAACTAGTATTGAACTGTTAAAGTACTTTCAGATTCTAACTTGGTAGAACCACTAGTATAAACAGCCTTAATGGAATAATCACCAGCAGTTAAAGTTTTAGGTAAATCGTAAACAAATACTGCTTCACCATCAGTTAACTTACTGTAAAGTTTTCCTTCAGAAGTTTTAACTGTTTTACCATTGATCTTAAGTACCACTTTACCAGAGTTTAAATCCTCAACATTCACAACTTTAACTTTGACTTCGATACTGCTACCCATCTGAGTGGTAATGTTATCAACAATTATTGCTGGTTCACCAGTAGGCTCTGGAGTAGGATCAATTGAAGAAAGGTTAAGTATTTCAACATCACTATCTGTCTTAGCGTACTTCTTAGAACCACTATACATGGCCTGGATTTTAACTATTTCTGCATCGCCAGCCTGGTAATCATAAACAACTTCACCATTAGTGACATTTAGGTATATGACCCTACCGTCAGCTCCACGTTGAACTTTACCATTTATTTTTATAGCTATTTTTCCATCATTGACAATGCTTCCATCTGCAGACAATACGCTTACAACGATAGATGAGCTGTTACTATGAGTAATTACCAGTAAGCCTTCAGTTATTACTGCAACATTTACAGAAGTTTCCACCTCATCAAATACATCATTACCACCATATTTAGCGGTTATTTCCTTGTCTTCTAAAAATTCAGCAGTTAGTGTTGCACTACCATTAGCATCAGTTGTTACTTCATCAACATCATCTCCAACCGTCACAATGACTGTTTCACCCACAATAGGGTTAGACTTATCATCACGTAGAGTGATAGTGAATTGACTATCTCCGGCAATGACCTTTTTATCTGCATTAATAGTTAAGGTAGCATTTCTTTTAACTGCTGATACTGAAACGTTAGCAGTGGTTGATTCAAATAATAAATTACCATCATATGATGCTAAGATTTTTGCGTCATGCATGAAGTTATAGTTTATTAAGATATTACCACTAGTATCAGTGACAACATCAAATATTTCCTCATCAATCGTTACAGTTACACCAGCATCAGCAATGGCATTACCTTCAGCATCTTTGAGTGTTACTGTTACAGTATTTTCACCTACAATAACCACTAATGGTACATCAATATTTAACGTAGCATTTCTCTTAATTACCGTAACATCCATTGTATCGTTTACTGCATTATAGGATGAATCCCCTTCGAATACTGCTATGATACGTGTATCTTCAACTAATACTACGTCAATGCTTGTTTTTCCTTCTTCATCGGTTGTGGCTGTGAATATTTCATCGTTCACATAAACTTTGATTTGGGTACTAATTGGATTAGACTTATCATCAGTTAACTTTATCATTATCTGATTATCACCTGTGAATAAAACTTCATCAGCAAGAATTGATATTATTGAAGCTTGTTTATCAGCATCAAATGAGCCTAAATCTTTTGTCATGGCTATGGTCGTGCTGGTTTCAGGTAATATCATGCTTACATCTATAGTTCCATCTTTTGTGACTAGTACACTAGCATTGAAGTTTCCTTTACTAGTTGTTGTTACCGTTACTTCTTCATCTCCAACTTTAACTGTTACAGGAGTATTAGCAATAGGGTTACCAACTTCATCAGTCACTTTACCACTGATAGTTGCATTTTCTCCTACTTTTGCAGGAATCATGTTGGATATTACATCTGGTATCTGTTTTTCAGCTGTTATGCTTGTAGTAGTATTAGCAGCTAATGTAGTATTGCTTTCTCTTACTCTTAGTGCAATAATGTTATCTCCTGCAACCAGAGGAGCTACTACGATACAAGTACCATTCACATCAGTGACTGCTGTGTAATTATTATTTCCGACACCGACAGTTACACGAATATTTGATACTGGATTAGCATTTTCATCGGTCACTTTACCAGTGATTGTGGTATTTTGTCCGGCTTTAGCAGGTGTAACTTCAAGAGTTAGTGTAGGCGTTTGTTTGTTAGCTTTCATGGTTTTGGTAATATTTGCTGGTAAGGTAATATCAGTTTCATCAACTTTAACTGTTATGATGTTATCTCCATAAACTGTGGTAGCTGTTATGTTATATTTACCATCATCGTCGGTTGTAGTTGGATAGATTGTGTTAGCAACTTCCACATTAACAATTGCATCTGCTACTGGATTAGCATTTTCGTCAGTTACTTTACCGGTGATTGTAGTATTTTGTCCAGCTTTAACCTGTGTAAACTCTAATGTTAGTGTAGGTGTTTGTTTGTCGGCCACAATATTTGTAGTAGCATTTGCAGGTAGTGTTGTATCAGTTGCCCCTACTTTTACTGTTATGGTGTTTTCTCCAGCCTGTACGGGAGCATCCACATTATAGTTACCTTCATCATCTGTTGTGGTTGGATATACTGCATCACCCATTTCCACCGTTACAGGTACGTTGACTAGTGGATAAGAGTTTTCATCTGTTACTTTACCAGTTATAGTGGTGTTTTCACCAGCTTTAACTTGTGTAGCTTCTACTGTCACTGTTGGTGTCTGTTTTTCAGCTACTATCTTTGTAGT
>MUZZ01000067.1:2708-3937 GCA_003266075.1 Methanosphaera sp. rholeuAM74 | reverse complement strand
GATACATATCCACAGCTACTTGCATATTCAACCAGTGACTATGTGGTAACTGTTGAGTATGATGGTGAACCAGGTGTAATTCTTGGTAAAGCAGCAAGTACAACCTACAAAGTCAACAAGATTCCAACAAATCTCACAATAGTACCATTTACTGGTGTAAAAATCAATCAAACATTCCCAATTACATTGAACTTGACCAACAGAACCGGTACTGGTCTTGAAGGTAAAGCTATTAAAGTCTTTATCAACAAGGAACCTGTAACAGGTATTGGAACAACTGACAGTAATGGATTGTTAACATTTGATTATATTGTTCATAACAACAATCAAATATTGGTTGAAGTGGAATTTGAGGAAGACGACGTATACTTTGGAAACAGTACTTTCTGGTTATATAATGGTACAATAGATTTATTCACATCAAATATTAGTGTATCTGTGAATAAAACTCCAATATTTATCAATGAAAGTATTGTTATTTCTGGTTCATTGAATGATAGTTTCAATGATACTTATACTAGTATTTACACTCATCCTATAGCAGGTGCTTTAGTAACTGTAACTATTAANNCATATCCACAGCTACTTGCATATTCTGCTGAAGAGTATGTGGTAACAGTTGAATATGATGGTGAACCAGGAGTAATTCTTGGTAAAGCAGCAAGTACAACCTATAAGGTTGATAAATTTGCTACAAATATGACCATCGCTCCAATAAGTGATGTAGCAATAAACCAGTCATTCCCAGTAGTCATAACACTTACAAACAGAACTGGTGCTGCAATAGCAGGCAAAGATATATATGTACAAGTAAACGGTGTTCCAGTAGAAAATCTGGGTAAAACCGATACAAATGGACAGTTAATCTTTAATTATACTGTACATAACAACAATGAATTCATCATTGAAGCAGTCTTCAGTGAAGATGAATTGTATTATGGAAACAGCACTGCATTACAGTACAAGGAAACAATTGAGTTACTCAACTCATCAATATCAGTAGATGTAAACAATACTCAGTTAATAGTAAACGAAACTGTAAAAATATTCGGTACATTAAACAGTTCATTATATAACACAACTACTTCCAAATATAATCCTTTAAGTGGCGTAGATGTAGTTATAAGAATAGACTCATTTAATGTAGCAACAGTTCAAACAGATGCAAATGGTTACTATGAATACATATTAACTCCTACAGAGGAATTAGCAAAATACCTCCAGAAACG
>MUZZ01000067.1:2350-2681 GCA_003266075.1 Methanosphaera sp. rholeuAM74 | reverse complement strand
TTGCTACAAAAACAAATGTAACAATAATAAATAATACAGTTGGAAATGTAGTGATAGGAGTCAATGTAACCAACATGACAGGTGATAATGTAATCATCGGAAACATCACAGTATATGACATGGAAAACAATCCAATAGCTAACCAGACANNNCAGATTGTTGTAACATACAATGAAAATGACTTGTATGAAACAAGCAATGCTAAAAACAGCAGCATACCAGGACTTCCTAACGAAGAGATAATGATAATTGACGTACAGAATAAAAATGTGACAATTGACATTGCTCTAAGTGAAAGTGAAATCCCATTTGATAAAACAACAACAATCAG
>MUZZ01000067.1:1863-2207 GCA_003266075.1 Methanosphaera sp. rholeuAM74 | reverse complement strand
GCTGTTAAACACGATGTAGTAATTACACCAATCGAAGAGATTACCTCTGATGATAAACGTGTATTAACGGTTAAAGTTGATGACAGAAACTCATCCAAGATACCAAATGGAAAATTAATATTCACAGTCGATTCAACAGATGTGGAATACAATGTTGAAAACGGTGTGGTAGTAATTCCTATTGATGAATTGGAAGAAGCAACAACTGTAACACTTAAATATGTTGAAAATCACTTATATAATAATGCAACCACTCAGGTAATTGTAAAATTGGATAAAACCAATACAACAATTGAATTAACCTTAACTGATGATAGAACTACAGTAAATGTAGCTCCTGAAGA
>MUZZ01000067.1:1215-1788 GCA_003266075.1 Methanosphaera sp. rholeuAM74 | reverse complement strand
GGACGTATGGATGTTGAATACAACACCGCAGTTAATAACTCAATATTGGAAGTAAATAGGATTGCAACATTAGGTCGTATCTTCAATCAGACAGAATATCATAGTGAAAGATTTGTTGAATTTATCGGATTACTCTTCTACAAAGATAAAAACGGTAATAACTTAACAATTCCAAATGAAGATGTTAACATCACGATATTCTATCAGAACGGCACTAATGAAACAAGAACTTACACAACAAATGCTACGGGTAACTTTGTATTTAACTTCAGAAAAGAATTCTCCCATGATAACTTTACCATAGGATTTGCATACTTTGGAAGTGATCGTTACATAAGCTATGACTTCAGAAAAGTATTTGATGATAAAATATTAACATACAGTGACTGGGTCTATGCTAATAGGACAGTAAGAATACATCAGAACAACCTATTAACATTCACTATTAATGATGCAAATGGAGTTCCGGTAAACGGTACATTCACAATCTATGATGAAGAAGGACAGGTTCTAGCATTAGTTCCTGTTAAAGAGGGAGTTGGACTGTATAACTACTCTAGTGGTAGGGAACAG
>MUZZ01000067.1:806-1115 GCA_003266075.1 Methanosphaera sp. rholeuAM74 | reverse complement strand
CAACAGAGAGGAATAGAACTTGGACGTGGAACTGTTGTGGATGGCAATGCAATCATACAGTTACATGATGTTGATGTATCCAAAAATTACACAATCATTGTAACATATGGTGGAACAACCACATACTTTGCAAACGAAACAGTAGGACCACTTGAAGTACTTAAACTCAACGTTTCATTAACACCTAGTGTTGTAAACAACACAGCAGGTAACGTTTCAATCAAAGTTGACGTTGACTGTCTATTTGAAGAAAACGTAAACAATGGAACAGTTGAAATATACCTTGATGATGGTGAAACACTAATCGGA
>MUZZ01000067.1:0-652 GCA_003266075.1 Methanosphaera sp. rholeuAM74 | reverse complement strand
ACATCACATCTAAAGGATATTACACATTTGTAGTTACTTATGAAGGAAATGATTATTATCTTGAAAGTAACACAGATGCTGATGAGGAAACTAAATTAAACCTAACAAATGTTGAAGTTGTAGGACGTCTAGCAGATATAACTGCAAACGCTACAAACACCACATTAGGAAATACAAGTATCCGTGTAAACCTTACTGATGATGAAAGTAAAAATCCATTGGCTGATGCAGATATAATAATAACATTACCAAACGGTTCAAATGTAACTGGCAAAACTGGATCTGATGGTCTGGTAGATATACCAGTAGACTTACCTGTAGGAGTAAATGACTTGATCATAACCTATCCTGGTAACGATACATATAACTCTACAAATACAACCATAAGAGTATTTGTAGAACAAAGACCAAGCAGAACAACTGCACAGGTTATAAACAATACCATAGGCAATGTAACATTAAATGTAACAGTAACTGATAACGAAACAGGCGTACCTGTAAAAACAGGTGCTGTACTGGTTAAAGTTGATGATGAAATTGTAGGTTTAGGATATCTCAAGAATGGAAATGCAACAATAATCACAGACATCCAGGAAATTCGAGAATATGACTTTGTTGTAGAATTCATTGGAAATAAAAACTACACTGAAAG
>MUZZ01000131.1 GCA_003266075.1 Methanosphaera sp. rholeuAM74 | reverse complement strand
ATATAGGAGTTATTTCTCGAATAGTTTCCATATTTCCGGATATTCTGTTGATACTACTTCATCCAATAATCTGGCTGCATCTTTACTCATACTGAAGTTTGGAATCGTGTTTTTAAGGTATTTGAGTGTTGCTGCTGACTGGGGTGACCATACACTTATTCTTGCACTCTTTTTTACTTCTTCTTTTATTTGGTCTACTATTTCATCAGAGGGTGTTATTTGAGTGTTTTTAACTTCCTGCGTTGTTTTTTCCTCTTCTATTTGTTCTACTTCTTCTATTGTCTGTGCCGGTTCAGCTTCAGTTACTTCTTCTTTTTTGTCTTTTGGTGTTTTTATTAGTGCATCTAATCCTCTACCTAAACTATTATTTTCTGGCATACTTATTCACCGTCCAGTTTTATTAATTCCTTTGCTAAGTCCATGTATGCTTTTGAGCCTGGACAATCTGGGGCATATGTTATACATGGTTGTCCGTGACTTGGAGCTTCTGCTAGTTTTACGTTTCTTGGTATCTTGGTCTTGAATATGTATTCCTCGTCCTTGAAGAAGTCTTTGATACTGAATGAGACTTCTTTTGCTAGTCTTGTCCTTGCATCGTATAGTGTCAGTAGTATTCCCTTTATTGGGCAGGAACTTTTTAGTCTTGATTCTACGAGGTTTATGGTTTGTAGTAAATCAAGCATTCCCTCTAATGCATAGTACTCGGATTGTATTGGAATTATCACGCTATCGGATAGTACTAATGCGTTTAATGTTAGTATTCCTAGGGATGGTGGTGCATCTATTAGTATGTAGTCGAATAGTATTTCGCTGTCCTCGAATTTTTCGTTTAGTATGTATGGGTATCCTATTTCTTTGCTTAACTCTATTTCTGCTCCACTTAGTGAGATGTTACTTGGTAGTGCGTAGAGGTTTGGAGTGCTTGTTTCTCGTACTGAGTCTATTAATGAGCATTTACCTGTTAATAGGTCGTATATCGTGTTTTCTAGTTCATTTTTTTCGAATCCGAGGCTTGTTGTGGCATTTCCCTGTGGATCCATGTCTATTACGAGCACTGTTTTTCCTAACTTGGCTAGTGCTGCTGCTAGATTTACGGCTGTCGTTGTTTTTCCACAACCACCCTTCTGGTTTAATATAGTTATTTTTTCGGTCAAATTCTTAAACTCCTATTGATTTCTATTGCTTATTAGTATGTTTATAGATTTTACTATTTAAAAGTTAGTCACTAATAAGTAATAAGTAATAATTTATTAGTCGCTTTGATAGGAGAATCAACTATAAAAAAAAGAGTCTAAAAAAAATGGTTAAGAGGAATAAAAAAGGGGTCAATGCTAGAATTTTACACGTTTAGATAGTTTATAAGGTAATGGTAAGTGTCTAAACGGCATTGAACTGGTTAAATTATGGATTTCATCTGCTAAGTCTTCTGTGGTGACTTCTTCTTTAGTGTCATCTGCACGTCTGGTGACTGTGATTGTCCTGTTTTCAACTTCATTGTCACCGACTACAATAGTGTATGGAACCCATTCCTTACCAGCGTTACGTATTTTCTTACCTACCCTTTCAGGTGTGTCATCAATATCAACACGTACATTCAAATTGTTTAATTGTGAATATATTTCCTCAGCATATTCATTGTGATTGTCAGTTACAGGGATTATTCTCACCTGTGTTGGAGACAACCATAATGGTAGTGATGGTTTGCTACCCTTGTCTGTGGAGGTCTTCTCTAGTAGACTACATATCACTCTTTCTATACTTCCTGTAGGACTACAGTGTAATATTGTAGGGTATTTCTGTTCTTCGTTTTCGTCCAAGTATGTTATGCCGAATCTTCTGGCACTCTGGATATCCATCTGTACTGTTGGATTTTCTATTGGCCTTCCCAAATCATCTATTGCTGCGAAGTCTACTTTAGCATTCCAGTAGTGTTTCATTTTAGGGATTACTTCTAGAAGCACTGGCTTCTGGATGTTTTCTCGTACTACCTTTTTGACCCAGTCCTCATTTTCTGCGTAGAAGTCTTCTGTTACACGGAATGCTACCTCGTAGTGTACATCAAGGTCACTTTCTGTCTGTGCACACATATCAACTTGTTTTTCAAACACTTCTCTTGCATGGTCATCATCTAGACATACACTGTGGAAGTCCGGCATCGTGAATGCCCTTAGCCTTTTAAGTCCNNAATGAGTCTGCCAGTATCCTGAATGCTCCAAAACAACATGCGAATCTTAGCATTAGTTCTCGGTGTTTTGTTTTTAGTCTGTACTGTCTTTCACCGAATTTTTCTGCGTGTTCTCTTATTGCAGGGTCTGCTAAATCGTACATTACTGGTGTTTCTACTGGCATTGCACCTCTTTTTGTGACTAGGTCGTATACGTAGTCTCCGAGGAGGTCTTTTACCAGTTTTCCTTTTGGATACCATCTGATGTGTCCTACATCTGCTGATGGTTCGTTACTTGCTAACTGTTTTTCCTTCATTAAACGTACGTGTGGTGGCTGTTTTCCTGTGTCCTCTGAATGTCCTTGTTCATGGCGTACTAATTGTTTTAGAGTTTTGTTTTTGTAGTTGTAGTCGTCTACTGGATATGCTTCACCATCCTCTTCTAGTATGTACATTTTGGATGGTTCTGATTCTTCTTTGACTTCTTCTGCTTCTTCTTCGTCTTCTTCTGTTGTGATTGTTCTTGATAGCTCTGATAGTGGGTGTCCTTTACATGATAGCTCGAATGATTTGTACCAACCGAATGGAACTCTTAGTACTGCTTCATTATTGTCGATTAATCCTACTTCTATGCCTTTGAGTATTTGCTGTGCTACGGCTGGATCGGATAGTGATGAACTTAGATGTGCATATGGATAGATTACTATGTTTTCTGCGTTTACCTTGTTTTGGACGTTTAGTATTTCCTTGATTGTTTTTGATATTATTAAATCAGGGTTTTCTTCGTCTTCCTGTTCTACGGCCATGAAAGCAACTAATGCGTTGTCCACACCAGATGCCCTTTTTTCGTCTTCTATATCTTCAGCGATTTTGGTTTTACTTCTAGTTTTATAACGTAAATAATCAGAGTGAATCATTAACGTTCGCATTGAATTATTCCTCCATAAATAAATGTTAAATGTTTTAAATATTACTTCATGAGTGATATAAGTATTAATAAATTCTAGTCATTAATATATCTGTAATTACATAGTTATAATTCTTTGTGATTTAATTCTATGAAATTGATGTTTTGTATGATAATATCTAACAGATTAATATTTTAAATGTTAGGTAACTTTATCTAAAAAAAGTGAGTATGAGAAATATTATAATTCTCAATTCATAAGCTATTGTGTCTTATACATACTATTGTTGTATCAAAACCCAACCAATATCCAAAAATGGTGATTAATATATTGGTTTTTGAAGTATGGATATTACATATACTCTGGTGCTTTTATTCCCAGTAACTTCAATGAGTTTTTGATTGTGATTCTTGATACGTCGACTAGTTTCAGTCTTAATTTTTCATGTTCTGAGCCAATTACTTGTTGTGACTTATAGAACTTATTGAATGCCTTGGACAAGCTTAATGTATATTCTGTTAGATGATAAACTTTTCTCTGACTTGCTGATTGTCTTATTACTTCAGTAAATCTTGATAACTCTTTTACCAGTTCTTTTTCTTCATCTTCTAGTTCATAATCACATCTGACGTCTTCGTATTCATCATAGTTTGCCTTTGAGAGTAGTTTGCATGCTCTTGCATGTGCGTATTGTATTGAAGCACAGCCCCTTTCGAAGTTTAATGCCTCCTCCCACCTGAATGTTATCGG
>MUZZ01000117.1:11603-12028 GCA_003266075.1 Methanosphaera sp. rholeuAM74 | reverse complement strand
AGTGTTTGTATGTCTGTATAAACATCATTTATCTCATTGCTTGTGTCACTTAAGTCTTTGTTAGCTTCATTTATTGCTGCCTGTGCTTCTTCAGCAGTTTTTTCCTTCTTAGCATTCTGTACTATTGCATTGAATAGTTTGACGGTTGCGTTCAAGTTTTTGGATTGTATTTCTAGTCTTTTTATCTCCAATTCAACGTAGTGTTTCTCAACATCATTACTAGTGTATTGGATGGAGTTGTTTAGTACTTCTATCTCTTCTGAGTACTTTGGAGACATATCCTGATTCATAGTGTTTATTAAGTCCTCGATATTGGTACCACTTTGGTTGTTGTATTTTTCTGTTGCACCTGCAATCTTTGTATCTATTGCACTAGCATTCTGTAGGGCTTTGTCAAAGTTTTCAGACTTTGTCTGTTGTCCTAT
>MUZZ01000117.1:0-11486 GCA_003266075.1 Methanosphaera sp. rholeuAM74 | reverse complement strand
TTTTAAAGGGTGTTGAATTGATTTATGGGTTTTTAATATGCAATAGTTTATTAGTCTTTAATAACAAATATATTTATTATTTAGATTTGGTGGAATTATGGAATTTGATGATGATAATTCTAGGCTTGAATTGAAAGGGGAAACTCGTAATTTAATTCGAGAAATATTTGAGCTAGAAAATAATGGTCATAAGGATGCAAGGGAGCTTTATGCCGATGAAATAGCGGGTTTTTTTGTTAAGACTGATGATGGTTCATATACTCTCTCATCTGATAATAGGCATGACCAGCCTTCTGAGACGCTTCACAGTACTCATGGTGCACTTACGGAGGCATATGAGAAATTCGTCAAACCATCTAAACTACTTGAGAAATCCGAACAACGTGATGTTATAAGGGTTTTGGATATCTGTAGTGGTATTGGATATAATTCAACTGCTTTGTTAACTTATCTTAAGGATGAGGATGTTGAAATTGAGATTGACATGATTGAGTCTTCTGTAGAGACATTGGCTGCTACATTGTTTATGCCTAACTTGACTAAGGCTCATGTGTATATTAAGAAATCCATAGAGCAGTTTTTGATTGATAATGAGTATTTACGTTATAATAAGGTTTTATCTGATATTCCATCAAATATTAGGATTAATATTCATGTATGTGATGCAAGGGAGTTTGTTAAGTCTGCAGACAATAAGGGCTATGATGCAGTATTTTTGGATCCTTTCAGTCCGTCAAAGAGTCCTGAGTTGTATTCTGTTGATTTTTTCTCTAAGATTAAGTCATTGATTAGTGATGATGCACTTGTTTTAACTTATTCTGCTGCTTCTCCTGTTAGGAGTGCGTTTGTGCATGCTGGTTATTTCATTGGTGAGGGTCCTCGTTTTCATAGGAGTGGGGGTACTGTTGCTAGTGTGAGTTTGGATGTTATTGATAAGCCGTTGTCTTTTGCTGATGAGAAGGTTATTGCATTGAGTGATGTGGGTGTTCCTTTTATTGACCCTGACTTGTCTGATGATTTTGATACTATTGTTGGTAGGAGACAGGATGTTCGTAGTAAGATTAGGGGTGTGACGGTTTTCCCATCGTCTAGTAAGTTGCCACGTTATTTGGGTGTGGATAGTGATGAGGTTGATCCTAAGTTATTGGATAAGTTGAACTCTATGGTTTCATCTATGGGTTTTGAATCCATTAATGATGTTAATGTTAGGGCTATTCTTGATGTTGATATGTCATTGGATAGTAGTTCTAGGATTATTGCCCTTGAACGTAATTTGAAGGATGTCATTGAATCCTTAAAAAAATAGAATGGGGGTGGATTTTAGGTTTTATGTGTTGTTTTTTTGGTGTTGTTTTGTTTTTTTGATGTTTATGAAGCTTTCGTCTCCTACTATGTATATGTTTATTTTCCATTTTGGTTGTTTGTTGTTTGGATGTATGTGTATGATGTTTTCTATTCTTTCGCTTATTTCGTATTCTATTAGGTCTTTGGATTTTATGTTGTAGTATGGGTCTGTGTGGCAGGTTACCTCGTATGTATCTTCTAGGCTTGTCTTGTTTCTGATTTTCTTTATTATTTCGCTGGTGATGTGGTTTATGTTGTTTGTCACACTTGTTACTGGTATTATCTTTACTTTGCTTTTGATTGTATCGTTTAGTTCAACTTTTTTGATTATTTCTTTTGGCTTTGAGTATTCCATGATGTATATGTATGGATTTTCTGATTCTTTTAGATAGTATGGCTTCTTTATATCATCTATATCGTTTTCAAAGTCGTATATCATTTGGTCTAGTTCTTTCGGATTTTCTGCTTTCTTAAATTTTATTAATATTTCTTTTGTGTTTGTTTTATAGTTTTTCATTGTAATACAATTCCTCCTATAAATTGTATATTTTTGCCACAATATAATTATATATTTTTTAATATATAATAGTTTTTATTAAAATATTTATAATAAAATCAACATATATGTTTACATGAATACTAAAGGAACTATAAATTTAGAATATTTGATAACAATAATGGTACTGATCATGATATCCCTAACGATAGTCGCACTATCACAACAGGAGTTTGAATCACTAGACCAAACCCAGAATAGAAAAGATGCAAGACTAGTATCATTGGAACTAACAAGAATAATAAACAACGTTTATGCCCATGGTAACGCTTTCTCACAGAAGTACACCCTACCAGATAAAATCAACAACGAAACATACATCGTAAAGATAAACACTACTGGAGTATACATTAACTCACACTACCAGATTACATACAACAATTACATGGCAAGTCAGGTGGTAGACCAGAACACAAATAGCCAAACAATCTATTTAACACCAGGCAATACATACCAATTCACCAACATTAACAATAAAATAGNNTAAAGGACAACTATCAGTAGAATACATCTATCTACTAATCATAATACTCATCATAGCCACTATGACAGCAAACATAATACAACAAGAAAAAGAGGAAAACACAATACTAACCGCAGCCCAAATAGGAGCAAAAACAGGAACAGATAAAAATGCATATGCAATGTACTACAACGACACCTTCAACACATACCAACAAGAAAACCCCAAACTACTAAACCCAACACAAATAAAAATAATACAAACACAAATAAAACGAAAATACAACCAAACAATAGAAATAGAAATAACAGCACACACAAACAGACAACTAACAACAAACGAGAAATACATAATAGGCTCAAGAATAAACTACTACGCAAGAAAATCAATAACAGAAACATTCAACCAAGAACAAACAGACACATACTACAACCCAGCCAAATCAACAAACTACCAAATAAAAACAAACAATGTAAGGTGGGTATAAAACCTAAATAATAGCCCCCTTAGATAAATAAGCAATAGCAATACCTATAAGACCAAATATAATACCAATAGACCATATGATATACACCACCTGATGTTCACGCATAGGCTTCTTAAGAACAGATCTAATAAGAGAATTAAAGCCACCCTGAGGAGCAATCAAACGACCACTCTCATCAACCTCTGTAGGCTTAAAGTTCTGTCTTTCCATAACACCAGCACTCCTGAACTTAAGAATACCATCAATGATATTGGGAATCAAGACTATAAAAGCAATAATCTTAACCCTACCAATAAATGCGATAATCGCAATAGACGCACCAATAATCAACGTACCAACATCCCCTGGAAAGACATTGGCAGGATACTTATTATAGAACAGGAAAGCAATCAAAGCACCAAGCATCGAAAAGGATATAATAGCCACATCATACTTGTTCATGATAATACATGACAAGGTAAGCGAAGTCAAAGCAATAACACCAAGACCAGTCTCAATACCATTCAAGCCAGCAAGCATATTAGTAAGGTTAGAAGCAACAGAAACTGCCACAGGAATAAGTAACATATAGATAATGCCCACATTAGGAGGAGTTACCCACATAATAGGAAGACCAGCAATCCATAACAGAATCAGCTTCTCCATGGAAGACAACATAATCAAGTCATCCACCATACCAATAATGCCAGTAAGCAGGATAACAATCAAAGTAATTGTAAGCTGGGGCTGCCATTGGGGTTCTAGGTAAACACCCAACATAATAGCGATAGAAAAGCCTAGTAGTATACCAATACCACCCATCTCTGCTACCTCAGGCTTAGACAACTTATGAATATCCCTTCCAACAATATCAGCATTCTTCAGTCTTCTAATGAGTGTGGGCATCACACAAAATGTGATGATAAATGCCACAAGACCACATCCACCAGAAATCAACAACAGCAACGATGAAGGATTCAATTACTACACTCCCTTACTTTGTTTACTAAGAAGTAACTCACGTTCCCTCTCCAATATATAATAAATAGTTCTGATAGGAATATTAAGCTTATCAGAGATGCTTTTAACTGGTATTCCACAACTTTTCAATTTAACAATCTCCTGCTTAATCTCATCAGAATACTTGGAAGGAGGACCCTGTTTCAGTTTCTTATTTTTAAGGTAATACACGGTCTTCTGACTAATATGAAGTCTCTTAGCAATTGTTTTAGGCTTGATACCAGAGTTTATCATATCATTAATCTTATTAATCAACTGATTATCATACTTCTTAGGTCTACCCCTATGATTAAGAACTTTAATCGTAATACCCAGCTCCCTGAGTGCATCGATATAAGTTTCAGACGTACGTTCATAGAGGCTCTGTGGACATTCAATGACTTCCAAGTCAGGATTATCATCAAGCAACTCAATAATCATACGTGATGACAAAGGCTTATTCACATGAACTCTTGAACTCATAAATAAAAACTCCCCATTACAAATTACTTATTAATAATCTCCAAAAACTTCTTAGCCTTACTAGTTGAAGGCTTCTCAATCTTACTAAGATTAGCCTTTTCCTTGACAGCATCATCATAGTCAACATACAACAACTCTGATGCCCTATTCAATGACAAATTCGTCTTAGTATTTAACACCACAGCACCACACAGGGCATGGTCGGATTTAAGATGCAACTTCTTCCTTTTAGACTCTAAATCCATGTTATACTGTATAGCATCCTTCATATTACTAACTATTTCAATGTTCTCATCATTTTCCTTCAATAACTCGATGATGTCACGCTTAAACTCGACATCAAAAACCTTAATCTGATTAGAGTCAAGAACTGGTCTAAGATTAGGAAACGGACCAGAATAATTGTTTCGTCTNNCTAAGCTCCCTATTCAACTGACGCTCACTATTAATAAGATTAGCCTTCTTGAGCTTAATATACTTAAGTTCCTCCTCTAGTTCAATCCTCTCATCAGCACCCCTAGCCAGCCTACTAGCATCACTACGGGATTCATCAAGCAAACGCTTATACAGGTTAATCTTATCCATGTTATGTATATGCTTAGGTATAATATCATCAATAGCCTTGTTAACAATGTTTTCACAGTACTGTAAGTATGAAATGGCAAGAGCGTTCTGAACATACTTATCATTAATCAGTGAAGGCTTCTTATGATGAAACTGGAGCAGTTCGATTCTTGCCTTAGAACCATAACGTTTACGAAGCTCCAACTCATAGTTGTTCTCATCAGCATAATCGATATTAGCCTTCTTACTAATCCACTTGCCAGTTTTTTCATCTTTAACCTTGGCAATGACTGTAACACTCTTAACTACTCCACGCTTTTCCTGCTTAATAATCTTAGTAATTTCACGGTAAGCCTCTAAGCTATAATTGTTAAGTTGNNTCCAAGTTCAAGTCAGTACAGCCACATTCACACCTGTGACCAGTCACGTTGAAGTCCTCATCATATACTAGAAGGTTGTCAATCTCATTCTTCCTGTATACCTCTCCACAAGCACTACACGTTATATCAGCAAACTCTTCTAAGTGACCAACAGCAATCTTATGTGAAGCAATCGCAGATTTCACCTGATCCAGGATGTTTTTCTTGTTAGTAGCCTTAATACGGAAGTACTGGGCATGCCTGGACTGGTCATGAACATCATCAGGTATAACATCAATAGTATTATTATTGGGAGTCCTACCATACCTCTTAAGAGTACTAAAAGGGGATGTAAAACCCTTTATCTCCATCTTATTCCTAAGATTCTGCAATTTCACAAGGTTATCTCTAAGATAAACGTAGATTTCAATAAACGATTCAAAGTCCTCAATACTCTCGGCAATCAATGGTTTTTTCTGAATAGACTTAAGAAATCTCTCGCTTTGTGTCACTAGAAGTTCACTCATTTTATTTGTTCACCAACCTTCCCATCAGTAGTTAACAGTTCCATGCTATCAGTAGCAAGCAACATACCATTAGACTCAGTACCGAAGAGCTTTGCAGGCTGCAAGTTAGCAACAACAATAACCTTCCTGTCAATTAATTCATCAGCACTATAACGTGTGGCAATACCCGCAACAACCTGCCGGATCTCGTCACCCAAATCAACTTGTACCTTAAGAAGCTTATCAGAACCCTCTATACGTTCTGCCTCCTTAATTTGTCCCACAACTAATTTCACTTTTGCAAATTCATCAATACTAATTAAATCACTCATATCATCATCCTCCGTATCCTCTTCAAGTGTTTTATATAGTTTCTCTTTTTCTTCTTCTATGACGTCATCTTCAATCTTCTTAAACAATGGTTTAGCCTTAGCTATAGGATGACCAGCCTCTAAAAATTCACTGGCCTCATCCCAGAAGACCTTAGGAGTCCTATTTTCAAATTTCATAAAGCCGTCAACATCATCAACTGGCATACCAATAATCTTCCTAATCTTCTGGGCAGTAACAGGAAGATACGGTGTAAGAACAACAGACAACGTATGAACTAACTGGTTTGAAAGATACAAGCACGTCTTAGCACTTTCAAAGTCCTCCTTAACAGCCTTCCACGGCTTCTTATCATTAAAGTACTTGTTAGCCTCCTTAGCAACACTCATAATCTCCTGCAAACCACTACGGAACTTGAAAGAATCAATGTCATCAGCAACCTTTGATGGTAAACTCTTAATCAAATCTTCAAATTCACGGTCAACATCATCAAAGCTGCCACGCTCAGGAACCACGCCATCAAAGAACTTATTAGTAAACGTGAACGTTCTATGAACGAAGTTACCGAAACTATCAGTCAATTCATTATTAATTCTCCTCTGGAAATCATCCCAAGAAAAGTCAGTATCCTTAGACAATGGGGCATTAATAATCATATAATACCTTAAAAGGTCACTATCAAACTTATCAAGGAAATCTTTAACCCATATAACCCATCCCTTACTAGTGGACATCTTACGACCCTCAAGAGACAAGTAACCGCCACCAATAACAGAGAAAGGCAACTTAAAATTGCGACCCATCAACATACTAGGCCAGAAAATCGTGTGATGATACACAATATCCTTACCAATGAAGTGGACAACCTTATCATTCCAGTAATCCATCCAGTCAAGACCATGCATATTAGCCCATGTAGCAGCCGAGGACATATAACCAATAAAAGCCTCACCCCAGACATAGAGAACCTTACCCTCAGCATCATCCAATGGGATAGGAACACCCCACTGCATGTCACGACTCATAATCCAGTCCTTAAGACCCTCCTTAATCCACTGCCTAGCAAAATTCCTGACATTACTAGGCAAATGCTCATTAGACTCAATCCAATCACTCAAACTATCCTGGAACTCGTGCAACTTAAAATAGTACTGCTCGGACTTCTGGACATGAGGAATACCATCACAGATAAGACAATGAGGCTCAACCAACTCAACAGGATCCAAGTGCCTGCCACAAACCTCACACTGGTCACCCCTAGCATTATCTCCACCACAATGAGGACAAGTACCCTCAACATACCTATCAGGAAGACTACGCTTACAACTATCACAATATAACTGCTCAATCTCCTGTTTATAAATAAAACCCTTATCATACAAGTCTAAAAAGAACTCCTGAGCAAAATCATAATGAATCTCATCAGTAGTCCTCCTATAACTATCCAAAGAGATATTACAAGCCTCCAAATCCTCACCAATAAGCTTATGATAGACATCAGTAATATCCTTAGGACTCTTACCCTCCTGCTCAGCACGTACGGCAATAGGAGTACCATGCTCATCACTAGCACAAACCATGATAGTGTCTACCCCACACATACGATTAAACCTAGCATAAATATCAGCAGGAATATACGTAGAACGAAGATGACCCAAATGACACGGACCATTCGCATAAGGAAGAGCACATGAAATAAACAACCTATCCATCGATTAACAACCTCCAACATTTAAAATAAAAAATTATAACTCAATCAAAATAATAATATCCTAGTATCTTCATCACTCATGAAAGATAATTAATATCTATATATATACTAAGATACATATCTATTTTTTTATCAAATATATATGACGTGAATAAAAGCAGTACAATATGTGAATATGCTTAAAAGATAAATATAGTTCTTAAATCATAGTTTTGAAGTTCAATTGCCAAGATAAACTAATCTTTCTGCTAATAATCAGTATTCCCATATGACTATGGATAAAACGAATTCATAACTATTTCGACCTAGTTGTGCTTAGAAGCCTCTTCAAATACTAGTTTAACCTCCAAAGGAGTATTCAATATATCCCAATCCAAATTCATTCTCTACAATGATTATTCTACTTAGATGACTTATTCAACATTTTCAGTTTTTTGAAAAAGTATATCCTCATATCCTTTGAGTCATTATAAGTGATTTTCATATACAAACACTTACTCTTAACACAAGTTAAACATTATTTAGCTACTAATCTCAAAAATAATGACCAGAATCAAACTACAGAAAAAAAGGAATATAATCAAAAAATAATGGAGGTTAAGGATTTCTTTCAAACCCATTACATACTACTCAGTAGCCACAGTTTTCGCAAGATTCCTAGGCATATCAGGATTCAATCTCTTCTCTACAGTAATGTAATAAGCAACTAACTGTAATGCTACAATATAAACAAGGGGTGCAATTTCCTCATCCACTTCTGGGTTTATAAGGAAGCAATCATTAGCTTTGTCCTCAATAATATCATCATTTTCAGAACCTATAGTCAATATCAAGGTTTTTCGTGCTTTCACTTCTTCCAACGCATTCACAGCCAAGTCATGATCTTCACCAGGTGGTATCACACTAATTACTGGCATGGTAAAATCTATTAATGCCAGTGGACCATGCTTCAATTCTCCAGAGGCATATGCTTCTGCATGTATATAGGATATCTCCTTCATCTTTAGTGCAGCTTCCAGCACAGTCGGATAAGAAAATCCTTTCCCCATGTAGAATAAATCATTTACAAATGAGTACCTCTTAGAATATACCTTCAACTCATCACATCTTTCGAGAATTTCTTCTATGTATCTTGGTACTTCATATAATCTTTCTATTAGCTCTGAATCGTTTCCCAGTATTCCAGCCATCAGGTACATTACACATACCTGTGCTAGATAAGTTTTTGTTGCAGCTACCCCTATTTCAGGTCCAGCTTGTGTAATAATACTGTAATCAGTTACTTTCGGCATTTGTGAAGTTTCAACATTCACAATTGACAGGGTTTTAATCTTTTCATCAATCATTTTCAATGCCTTTAACGTGTCTGCTGTTTCACCTGACTGTGACACACTTATAACTAACGTCTTTTCATCCAGCACATTCAACGTATGAGAGAACTCTGATGCTAATATCACATTAGTAGGGATTTTAGCCACAGTCTCAATGATATACTTCCCACTTAATGCTGCATGATAACTTGTTCCACAGGCAATTAAACATATTCTTTCAAAATCCCCAATATCATCAAGTACAGCTCGGATTTTATTTTTATCATTAAGGGTTTTCTGGATTACTTCTGGCTGTTCATTTATCTCCTTAATCATGTAATAAGGATAACCATTCTTATCTATCATTTCAGGAGTCCAAGGTGTAACAGTTATTTCTTTATTAATTGGATTGTCAAATTTGTCATGAATAACATAATCCTCATCAGTAATTACAACAATTTCTCCCTCTTCAAGTTCTATAATGTTTCTAGTGTATTTTAACATAGCCAGTATGTCAGATGCAACATAATAGGAATCCTGTTCTACTCCAAGTACAAGTGATGAATCTTTTCGTGTGGCAACCATCTTATATGGTTCATCACTACTTATAGCTACAATTGCATAGCTACCCTTCAGTAACTTTGTACTCTCACGTAGAGCATGTTCTAGGTCTAAACCATCGTCCATAAACTTTTCAATAAGGTGTACGATTACTTCTGTGTCTGTCTGGGAAGTGAAGGTGTGTCCCTCACTCTTTAATTCCTTTTTTAGTGTTGCATAGTTTTTTATAGTACCATTATGGACTATAGCTACTTTTTCATTTTCATCTGTATGGGGGTGGGCATTTTCTTTTGTAGCTCTGCCAACTGATGCCCATCTCACATGTGCTATTCCATATGAACCAGGCATATCGTACAGGTTCAATCTTTTGTGTACTTCCTCAATTTTTCCTTCATCCTTCTTAACGTGGATTTTATCAGAATAAGTTGCTATTCCGACTGAATCATAGCCACGATATTCTAGTTTTTTTGCACCATAAAGCAAGGTAGGTGCTACGTTACTTTTGTTTTTCTTCATACAGCCGATTATTCCGCACATATATTTTCAACATCCTTTTTAACTACATTACTCACTCATCCTATTAAAAGTTTTGTGTAATTTATCATCTTCTCGAAACTTCTAATAAGTCCTTGTAAATGTTTATCTGTTAAGAAATAAACATAAACAATAAAATAGACACACAGATTACAATGTTTTTTTTTTGAGTGGGAAACATGATGGGTTTCAACAAACTCCCCATTGTATTAGTACACTACCACTAAAATAAATTAAATAAAATAAATCTAGGCAGATTCTAATTGTTTTAAACTAACGTTACAATATAATTATACATTAAATGGTAGTAAATATGCATATGGAAAACAAGACTTCATGGTTTTAAATATTTCGTTTAATTCCATTAAAAATATGTAAATCGAAATCCTAGATATTTCTGCGTAAGGCTATGATTATGGGGGCAAGTACATTAAGGACATCAGTACGGTTTCATGATTTTTATAACAATATCGAATATCCATAAATAACAAATAAAAACACTTTTTGGAGCTTTAATTAATCTGATTAACAATATTGATGATATTAAAATGGACCATAAACTAAAAGTCTGTTTTTAACGAAAGTTTTAAATATTTCCTCACCCCTAATATTAACCAATAGAAATGGGGGTGAAATTTCATGAAGAAAAAATTAATATACTCGATAACAATAGTTTTGTTACTATGTTGTATAAGTACTGCAAGTGCAGGATGGTTAGATTTTTTAGATGGTGATATGGAAGAACATGATTTTGGTAATTTCACTGCAAAAGTTCCTAAAAATGCATCATTCAATGAATCCGTTCAACCAAATGATGAAAATTCTACTGCTAATATAGCAGAAAAGTTCTTTGGTGGTTCAGTTAGTATAGACTTTACAGATGCAAAATGGAATGATGAAAAATATAAAAATTATCTCCATCCTTGTTGGAGTACTGGTGGAGAAAAAGATTTTATAATTATTGATTATATAGACAGTAATGAGGATAATTTAACAAGTGAAAACGCAGTACACAATCTGTTCTATGATGTAGCACCTGGAAATGATATAGAATTAGATGAAACAGGTGAAGATTATTCAAGTTACTATTGGAATTCATATGATCAGTATATAGTTAAAATAGATAATAAGGATAAAACTGCTTTCGTAGTCATAAGAAGTGATAATCCTGATTTATTAAATAGTATTATAGATAGTGTTGAATTCAAATAAAAAAATGGGATGGTATTCTATATCTAAATATAAATAATTCATATCCTATATATAAACACATTTAATCCAATGTCGTCAGGTTAAGATT
>MUZZ01000265.1:1301-1522 GCA_003266075.1 Methanosphaera sp. rholeuAM74 | reverse complement strand
TTAATCCTATTGATAATTGCCTCATGCATACGTTTAATGAATTCTGAACGGTCTTCATACTTCAACACGTCAAGATAACCCCTGCTAACAAGGTTAAATGCGAATGGTGTTGGAATAACAGTGTCAACTGTCTTAACAAGCATACTACCATCATCAATGGCACTTAACACCTCACAGGCATGCTCAACATCCATGTAATCCTCGATAACCTCACGTCTAGC
>MUZZ01000265.1:452-1108 GCA_003266075.1 Methanosphaera sp. rholeuAM74 | reverse complement strand
CCACCAATCTTAGAATCACTACTCAAATAAAAGCCGTTATCATCAATACTAATCATCACATCCCTATGATAACGCTTACTAATAATATATGCAACAGCACGACTCAAAGCATCATTCACACGCCTACCATAGAGGCAGTGGAAGACAACAAACTTCCTACCACCAAATCCAGTATAATACTCCACCAGCAAACGGTTCTTAGAAGGAATCATGCTATACAGGTATTGTTCAACAAAGTAGTAATATATGGAGCTGGCAGAATTATCATCAACATACAAGTACTCCTTAATAAAGTCAATCAACTCCTCCTGCGGAGTATCAACAGACAACTTCCAGTCAATAATAGCCCTGAAATTACCGATAGACACACCCAAATCATAACTCAAAGGCAACTGCTCAGACACCCATGATGGAATACTGGGAGTACTACTACTTGCAACAACATTAACGGTCATACCACGTGCATACCTGAACTGATAGACACGACCACCAAGGACGAAGGTATCACCTTTATGCAATCGCTCCATGAAATCCCCATCAATGCTACCGATGATTTTATCCTTACACTTGACACGTGCAAGAGACCTGTCAGAGATAGTTCCAACATTAGTAGAATAAAGCATACGAGCCAGCTTACCCCTCTTACCAAAGCTGTT
>MUZZ01000265.1:0-305 GCA_003266075.1 Methanosphaera sp. rholeuAM74 | reverse complement strand
TCATCCCTATTAACAACAATCATACGACCCTTAGACTTCTCATGAAGCCGATGACCACTCCTACCAATCCTCTGAAGAGCCCTTGAAACAGACTTTGGAGAACTGATGAGGATGACCAAGTCAATATAACCAATATCAATACCCAATTCTAGTGATGTACTGCTGACAACAACCTTCAAGTTACCCTCCTTAAGTTCATTCTCAGTTTCAAGACGAACATCCTTACTAAGAGATGAATGATGAGCCATGACATTAGTCTCGTTATAAAATCCTGGATAGAACTGTGTAAGCTTATATGAAACACT
>MUZZ01000165.1 GCA_003266075.1 Methanosphaera sp. rholeuAM74 | reverse complement strand
ACTACAGGTTCTTCGAGTACGATATCATCCACTACAACATCTTCTGCGATTATGCCATCGGATACCACGTCTTCTGTAATTACGTCTGTTATTATTGTATCGTTTTCGCCTAGGTAGATTTCGTCTAATGGTTCAAAGTGTAATGATTCTGCTTCTTCTACTGGTAGAACTACCACATCATCTTTAACTTCTTCAACTTCTTCTTTTGGAACTTCTGTTGGTGTTGTTTCTTCAACCTTTGTATCCAACACTAAGTCATCATCTGGTACTTCTTCCCATATTACGTTTTCATCTACTGATTCTTCGACATTTAAATCTAGGAATTCGTCAACTTCTTCTGCTTCAACTGATTTTGCTTTTACTAATTGTTCTTCCATTGATGATCCACAATTAAAACAAAAATTAACTTCATCTGGTAATTCCGTTCCACATTTTTCACACTTCATTATGTAAACCTCCACTATCTGATTAAACACCATAAACTAATTAAAAATAATGAATACTACTCTGTACTTTTGTTAACATACATATACTGCTTATCTGTGCTGATTGTTGGATTCCCCTTGTTTTTTAGTCAACAATCTTTAGTGATTAAACAAAAAGTTTATATTAATATATTATATAATCTTTAAACTATTTAAAACTTAGTATAGTATGTGAGTATTTTCAATATAGAAACTATCAGGCATAAAAAAAAGAAATTAGAGTGGAGTATACTTTAAATTGGTTATGCTATTACTCTTAGAGATTTGACGAGTATTTTTGGAGTTATTAGTGAGCCTAATTGTCGTGTATCCTTTGTAGCGGCTGTAGCTGACTTCATTATTTCAAATATGTTTCCTGAAATCATAGCCTTTTTTATAGGATGTCTGCGTTCACCATTTCTTATTTCAAATGCGTTCATGACTTCTACTGAGAAGTCACCAGTTATTGGATTTGCTGTATGTGCACCCATCACATTGTTTACTGTTATTGCCTCTGTGAGTTCTTCTATTGGAGTTACTTCGTCGAAGTCAAGTTTTAGGTTTGTGAATCCTACTGTTGGTACTGAATTGTATCCTGAGCGTACTGCATTTGATGTTGTTTCTACGTTGGCTTCATCCTTGTTTGCATGGTATGTATCGTATATGAAGTTTTTTAGTACTCCGTTTTCTATTAGTGGTGTTTTTTGTGATGGTGATCCTTCTCCATCTGCTATTGATGAACATAATGCTCCATCTATTCGTCCGTCGTCTGTTAAATTTATTTTATCGGAGATTACTTGTTGGTTTAGCTTATCCTTGAATTGTGAACGTCCTCTCTGTTTGTTTTCGCTACTTAGTGCTGAAAAGAATGTTTGTAGTAGTGATAGGGATGCTTGGAAGTCAAGTACTACTTGGGTATCTCTGGTATGGGTTGGTTGTGCATTTCGTGAGGCTAATGCTAGAGTTGTGGCCTTGTCGACTATGAATTGTGCGTCCATGTTGTTTTCATGGCTTATGTCATAGTAGTATGCACTTGATACTGCGTCATTGTCTTCCACGTTTACTTCTATTTCTGCACAGCAGGAGGTACTTTCATGGGTTACGTTTACTCCGTTTGTGTTTAGTAGTGTTGATTTTTCTATGCCTACGGTGAATAGTCCTGCGGATGGATTGCATTTTTTTTCTTCTGCTAATTCTATCATATGCTTTGAGAATTCTATTGCCTCTTGTAGTTGGAAGTTTTCAAGTTTTTTATCGTATAATCCTTTTACTGTCGGGTATTTGTTGCCACCCTGTATTAGTGTTATGTTTTCGTCTTCCTCATTTAATTTTGAGTTTGTTATTGCCTGCTGAATTATCTGGTCAATATTGTCCATGTTTGTTGTGTATGCGAATCCCTGTTTTTGGTTGTTTATTACTCTTATTCCTATTCCTTTTATGCTTTCCTCGTTTGCATGGTTTACCTTGCCGTTTAGTATGTCTACGTTTACTGATTCACCACTTTCTGCATATATCTCTGCGTGGTCTACCTGCTTTGATACTTTGGCCAGTATATCCTCGAGTACGTCTTCCATTGTATCCACTCGTCTTGTCTAATCATTCATCTTGGAGTACCTGTATGCTATGTTACATGTTCCCTCTTTACTCACCATACATGCCCCTATTGGGTGGAGTGGATTGCATTCACCACGGAATAACTGGCAATCCTCTGGTCTTGCCATTCCCCTAAGTATTGGTCCACATATACATCCTTTTGGCACGTTCTCTGAGTCTGGTAAGTCCATGTCGTATCGTTTTCTTGCGTTGTGGTCATCGAATTCACTTTTAAGGTCATATATTGAGTTAGGTATTTCTGGAAATCCTCTCCATTCTTTACTATCTACCCTGAATACTTCGTCCATTGCTTTTTGTGCTTTCAGGTTTCCTTCATCTCTTACTGCTCGTTTGTATTCGTTTTGTATCCGTGGATTGTCTTCTTTTTTCTGTTTTAGTATGAGGTATATGGAGTAGAGTATGTCTAATGGGTTGAATCCTGCTACTGCTTGTGGTATTCCATAATCTGTTGATAGGTATTCGAATGGCTTTGTTCCGATTATAGTGCATACGTGTCCTGGTTCTATTAGTCCATCTAGTTTTACCTTGTCATGTATGAGAAAATCAAGGGCTGGTGGTATTAACCTGTGACTTGATAGTACTGAGAAGTTTTCTGGTGGATTGTTAAGCATTTCTGAGGCCGTAGTTGGTGCTGTTGTTTCAAATCCTGCTGACATGAACACTACATCATTGTCTATTTCGTTTGCTATGTCCACAGCGTTTCCTATACCATAGACTATCCTCACATCTGCCCCTTCTGCCTTTGCATCAGCTAGTGACATTTCTGTTCCTGGTACTCTTATCATGTCCCCAAAGATTGTTACCGTGACTCCCTGTTGGGCTAGTGCTACACATTCATCTATCTCCTGTGCTGGAACTACGCATACTGGACATCCTGGTCCAGCTACTATCTCCACTTCTGGTGGTAGCATTGAACGGATACCATTATACATTATTGCATGCTCGTGTGAGCCACATACATGCATTATTTTCATCGGTTGTTTGACTTCATCTATCTTTTTAAGAATATCTTTAGTTAAATTCTTCATTGTAAGACGTACTCCCCTAATATCTTATAAAATTAATGTTGTTTAATGTGAAATTTATTATTTGTTGATTTGAAATATTTTCATTAATACAATATAATACTATATTTGTTGGATTAAAATATTTAATAGATATGATTGCCACCAATTTTTAATAACTAAAAGGAATAATATAATAATAGAATATTTGGTGGAGATAAATTATTATGAAAATAAGTGTTGTAGGCTTAGGGGTTGAAGGGCAACAGGCAACAATATCCCTCCTAAAAAGGGGTTATGATGTTTACTCATCGGATATTAACAGACACATTGACCTGAGCTTGTGTAGTAAGACACCACTATCACAGATGGATGGCAAGCTTGACTTGGAAATTGGTAGCCATAANNTGTAAGGACATCATTGAAAGGGGGATATTCATATCCGATATTTTCACAAAACACAAGGACATTACGACCATCGCAGTTACTGGTACTAATGGTAAGACCACTACCAGCCACATGATTTACAACATCCTGAAGGACGAGGGCTACAACACCATAATAGGTGGTAATGGTGGTGGCGGATTTAGTGGCTACATTGACTTGTTGATGCAGGCAAATAGTGAAGATTACGACTACATGATCATCGAAGTATGTGATATGACCCTCGACTTCTGTAGTTACGTCTTTGATATAGACTACGTCATAGTTACAAACATAGGCTACGACCACATGGATGTACATGGAAGTATCGAAAATTACGTGGATGAGGTGGAAACCTTTATCGAATCCAAGCCAAGCATACTTAACATCAACGATGAAAACCTCAGGAAAATCGAGAAAACTGATTTGATTCATTACTTTGACACTTATACTCATCCACTGAACCTTTTTGGGAAATTTAACTTACAGAATGCCCATGCAGCATCCATACTCTGTGAGATGCTGAATGTTAAAAGAGAAAACATTGTCAAATCATTAGAAAATTTCCAATGTGTTGAGGGTAGAACCATAAAAATCAATTACATGGGCAAGGAGATTGTTGCTGGTAAAACTGATAACGTCGACGCACTCAAAGCCGTTCTGGAGGAGGAATACTTCGACACAGTATTTATTGGAACTCCACGCAAACATGAAAAGTGTAGGTACAACATCTTAGACTACATTAGCAGTTACAAGCCCGAAAACCTCATAATATTTCCTGGATTAGAGGATACAACATATGACTATGTTCAATACCTCAACGACCTCAAATATACAAAGGACGTGCTTGTATTGAAGAACTTCGATGACATAATTAACTACCTAACAACACAGACATCTAAAAAGGTATTTATTGGAGGAAATGGACAGGCAAAGATTACACAATTGACGAAGTACTTATGTGAAAATGATGACAATAAATAAATAATAGGTTCTATATAAATACTAATGTATAAAAACGAATAAAATTTTTATGGAATTAATTTTTATCAGAATTAATATATGAATTGAAAGGGAGGTTGAAATATCGATGATTAAATTAGATAGTCCGTATCTCATGATAGGAATACTTGTATTAGCAGTAATTGCATCAGGTATCTTATGTTCAGAGTACTCATCTGCTGTAAACAATTCAAACAGCATACTATTTACCAATGGGTCTACTGTTACAGCTGGAGACGCATTACTTGACACTCAAAACACTAAGAAGATTCCATTAACATCTGATCCAGCTAACATAATAAGACCATTAGTTACAGGACAGTATTTAACTGTTTTCACATCACTCATCACAGGATGTGCACCTAGGGATGTCATAGCAAATGATACGTTCATAGAAAGCAATGGAACTGTTTCAAGCAAACTAAACGGACCAGGTACTGTCATATGTGACTCTGAAGGAAAAATAATGATTCAAGAGCCTACATCAATGATTTGGGGACATAAATTACCTTACACAACTGCCGTTAAAGAGGGTGACACGATAAAGCTAGTTCAGAATGGAAGTGTCATAAAAACGCTGAAAGCTTCTGAAATAAGTAATGATAGCGTGCCAACAGACTTTGTAAGTGCAGAAGAACTTAAATCATGGGCTAATTCCTCATCAGATGGTTCAAACATTACAGTTGACTATTATCTTGGTGACTTTAACGATAACAGAAGTGGAGTATATGGTAAGGATAATATTACACACGAGTTCGGTAACTCCTCATATGCCTATATGAGAAATTATACATCAGGAGCACCAGTAATGGTATACCAACACAATGCTACAAAGACAAACATCAGTAGTGCAGTGAGTATACTTGAAAGTCTACCAGAATATCCTACAGAGGTAAGAGCAGAGAATGCCAGGGAATTTGCAAGAGGCTGGAATGGTACTATAATACCACCACACTCAGCAGCACATGGAAAGGAAAATGTAACATTCACCTCAATAGCAGAGGCTGAAGCTGCATCAGGTAGTGCTACCCACGGAGTATGTCCACCAGGACGTTCACTAAGAGATGCTATGCTTAAACTTGGAAATCCATTACCAGTAGGTATGTCAAATGCAGAGGAAGCTATCCTCTATGAATACAGACCAACAATTGATGTACTAGTTACTAACAACGGAGATTATCCTGTAGAAATAGAAATGTGGACTGAAGGAGAAGGTGGAGGAACAACCATCTACACAACAATACATGAACTCAAAGATAATGCAACATATCCAGACACACGAACTAATGATACTAATGAGAGTTCAGAATAGCATTTAAACTCCCAAATTAAAATTTTTTTTAAAATAAACTATTTTTTTTATGTGATTAAAAATGGATGCAATTATTACAGCCGCTGGAAGAAATTCCAGAATGGTAGAAGACTTTAGGAAACTTGGTAGAACACCAATACATAAGCTTAGATTGAAGATTGATAATAAAGCCATACTTATCCATACAATAGAGAACGTCTTGAACTCTGAGATTGATAAGGTTACACTTGCATTGGGTCATTATAGGGATGAATTAATCTCTACCCTAGAAGAATATGATATGCTTGATAAAGTAGATTTGTCCATAAATCCCGACGTGGATGTAGGACTGTCCAAGACCATCACGAATGCTATTAAAAGTAGGGATAACTATTACTTGTTCATGGCTGCAGACCAGCCTACTGTAACAACAAAGACTATAAACAGATTAATCACTGCCCTTAGTGAGGCTCCAAATCCATCCAATACTATTAGTGTCCTAGCAAGAAGAAAATATGGCTGGTTGGATAGTGCTGAGGGTCTTGGAATGCCTTTTTGTTGTTATGCGAATCTGTTATATGAATATGTTGAAAATGAGGATGACAACTTAAATCCAATACTAAGGCAAATGATAAGTGATGGTGTTGAATTCTACGGAATAAAAGAGGAAAATGAATTAGAACTCATTAACATAAATCATTTGGATGATTACCTCTTTGTTAAAGAAAAAATAGAAAAAAATGAGTTATAATTGGTCGGCTACTAATTTAACGTCTTCCATTATTAATCCCATTACTAGTTCATCATCTCTTATGTCTGTGCATCTTCTTGAACCGTTACATCCGAAGCTTAGATTTGATTCATTATTTAATATTGGCTTTGAAACCACGTCTGAACATAGTGATTGGCTTCCTGTAAAGTCTGCGTGGTAGCGTTTATGTGATACTTTACGTAGTGTTTGCTTGAATTTTAGTGCCTGTAATGGGTTAACGTATAATATAATTACATCTGGTTCATATTCGGCTGATTCTAGTGGAGAGTATGCTATTGCATTATAGATTGGGTCTAATATTACTATGTCATCAGCTAGTGTGCCTTCCCTTAGACCAAGGGATGTGGAACCACCAGGACAGGATTGTTCTTCAACTGTTGAATAGAATGCTTCCTTTTCTTTTGCTGCTTTGTATACCATTTCACAGTGCCTCATCTGTTCGCCTGTTCTTGGTAGGTATTTTTTTGCGTCATCTTCTGATTTGAACATCTTTATTGCTACTGGGTCTTTATCTAAATCTAGAAGCTTTATTATCTTTTCTGAAATTTCCTTATTACTCATGTTAAAATACTCCCTTTAATTCTATGTGATAATATTTGTAACTTGTCGATAATTAAATTAATCAAAAATTAGTTGGATAACAGCGTTATATCAATTATTTCATGAAAAACTGTTAAGAAAAAGGTTGTGGAGTTTAAGTATTATTTAATGTATAGCGTCAGTTAATTCCTTAATCTTGTTATAAGTATCTTCACTTTCTTCTACAACTGTACCAGTGATGATGATATCAGCACCAGCATCCCTTATTTTTCTAGCATCAGCAGCAGTTCTTATTCCTCCACCAACAATAAGCAATAGGTTAGTGTAATTCTTAACCTTCGTCACAAAGTCGAGGGGTACATGGCTGTCTGCACCAGAACCAGCCTCCAAATATACGACTCTCATGCCCATAAACTCGGCTGCCATCGAATAGGCTAATGCTAAGTCGGACTTGTTTCTTGGGATTGGCTTAGCATCTCCCACCCATCCCACTGTTCCCCCAGGTTCAACTATAAGATAACCCATAGGAATTGTTTCAATATTCATCTTCTTAACGGATGGGGCAGATAACGCTTGTGCACCAGTAATCCAGTAAGGATTCGTTGAATTAAGTAGACTCATAAAAAGTAAAGCATCAGCATACTTAGTCACACCATTGATATTGCCCGGAAATAGTATTACTGGCAAATCAACATTATCCTTCAATGCTTTAGCAGTTAAATTTAAAGCTTCCTGGTCAGTAATGGATCCACCCAGTAATATCCCATCACTTCCAGCTCTTTTGGCTTCTGAGGCCATTTTCACTGCTTCCTCGGGTGTTTGCTCGTCAGGATCTATTAACGTTATGTGCAATTTATGACTTTTCAATGTTTCCTTCAGATATTCTTCGACATTCATACATATTTACCTACATTTAAATCATTGGTTATATGTATTATTATTTAATTTTCATATTAAATAATCTTTTTCAATAGACGAAAAAAATCTGTTTCAAATAAACTGATATAAAAAAAGTAAAAAAAAAGTAGTGTTTAGATAACTATAAGATTATCCTCTTGGTTCTTTTGCTTTGAATCTTAGACCAGTATACCCACATTTTCTGCATGAGTGAGCAGTCGCTGGATTCCTCGCATTACATTTTAAACAAATTTTAA
>MUZZ01000167.1:4383-4611 GCA_003266075.1 Methanosphaera sp. rholeuAM74 | reverse complement strand
TCGAAATCGTATTCAACACTGAAACAACAGGAGTAGACATACCTATTGTAGTAAGTACTGAAGGAGCAGAAGTAGAAGATGTTATAACTATTGTTGATAATATAGTAGTTGACTTAGAAGCTGATGAAACTGGATTTGTTGGCGAAGAAGTAAATATGGAAGCAACCGTAACAGACATAGCTGGTAACGAGTTAGAAGGAGTAACCGTAGAGTTCTTCCTCGGTGACG
>MUZZ01000167.1:0-4349 GCA_003266075.1 Methanosphaera sp. rholeuAM74 | reverse complement strand
CGACCAAGCAGGACTAGGACAAATACTAACAGCAGTAGTAAACAATACCGAAGACGAAGCAGTAATCGATATAAGCAAAGTAGAAATCTTTGTTGACCCTGTAGATGACTACCTAGTATTAGGTAACGAATCAGTAATCAGTGGTAGTGTAACTATTGATGATGAACCTGTTGAAGACGGTACATTAGTGGTATTATATATTGATGATGAACCTGTAGCTAACGCAACCACAACTGACGGCGAATTCGTAATAGAATTTGTACCAGAAAAAGTTGGAGAAGTAATTCTACACTTAGAAACTACTGGAGCAGTATCCGAGGATATTCCAATAGAAGTAAGAGAAGCTATAGAAATCACAATCATTAATGATGATGAATACCTTGTAGGTGAAGAAGCAACAATCGGTGCATATGTAGAAATACTTAACCAGACAGCACCAGAAAATACAGAAGTAAACCTCACAATTGACGGTACATTATACACAGTCTATACTGATAGTGAAGGATACGTAGAAGTAACATTCACACCATCAGAAGCTAAAGATGATGTAGTTATAACTGCTCAATTAAACAATACTGTAGAAGAATCAACAACAAACTTCATTGACCTAGAAATCGAAGTAGACCCATACGACGACTTCTATGTTGCACTTGAATCAATAATTTCAGGTACAGTAACAGTTAATGGAGACGCAGTAGAAGAAGGTACACCTGTAATAATCACAATTGGTGATGAAACATTTGAAACTACAACAGCAGACGATGGATCATTTGAAATCACATACACACCAACTCAAGCAGGAACATATCCTGTAACGGTAACAAGTGCTACCGATGCAACTGGCAGTATGAGTAAGACCATCACAGCAGATGATATTGTAGTTGAAGAAGACATTGAATACATATTAGACGTTGACCCAGAATACCTAGTAGACGACATAGTAATGAGTGCACAGGTATTAGTCAACGGTGAAGAAGTAGCTGAAGGAACAACAGTTAAATTCTATGTAAACGGTGAAGAGTACACAGCAACTACTGATGAAAACGGAGTAGCTACATTAGAAATAACTGATGTAACAGAACCTGTTGACCCAGTAGAAGTATACGTACAAGCAGAAGGATTTGAAACTGTATCCGATACAGAAATCACAAAATTCACCACACTAGAAGTTGAACTTGACCCTGTAGATGACTTATACGTAGGAGTACCTGCAACAGTTAGTGGTACAGTACTAGTAAACGGTGAACCAGCAGAAATTGGAACACCAGTAGTAATCACAATTGGTGATGAAACATACGAAACCACAGTACAGGATGAAGAAGGATACTTCGAAATCGAATACACACCAGCAGAAGCAGGTGAATTCCCAGTAGAAGTAACAACCTCAGCAGACACAAGTGGATTCCTATCAAAAACATTTGAAGAAGAACCATTCATTGTATTAGAAGACATTGAACTCGACTTTGCAGGAATGGTAAGTGACGAATACATCGTAGGTGAAGACGGAGACTTCGGTGTACAAGTAATCATCAACGGTGAAGACGCACCAGAAGGAATCGAAGTAACATTCAATATCAACGGTAAAGAATACACTGCAACTACAGATGAAGACGGTGTAGCAACTGTAACAGTACCAGGTAGTGACATAGCTGAAGCTCAAGACGAAGTCTTAGTAACAGCAACATTAAACAGTACAACAGTTGAATACACAACAAAATACGTTGAACCAGATGTAGTGGTAGTTGAACTTGACCCACTAGATACAGCACCATACTACAAAGGTCAGGATATAATCATGACTGGTACAGTAACATTAAACGGAGAACCAGCAGAAGTTGGAACAATCGTAACACTCAACATCAACGGAACAGAATATGAGACAGCTGTCCAAGACGATGAAGGATGGTTCATGTACACATTCGTAGCAGAAGAAGATGGAGTGTACAAAGTAAATGCTACAAGTATGGGTAACATATCCGAAACCGAAGAATTCACAGTAGAAACCACATACACCATTGAATTCAATGACATGGTAAGTGACAACTACACAGTAGGTGAAGTCGGAGACTTCGGAGCACAAGTATACATTAACGGTCAAGAAGCACCAGAAGGTATAGAAGTAGTAATAACAATTAATGGCACAGAAGTAACAGGCGTAACCGATGAAGACGGTGTAGTAAGCGTAGAATACACACCAGAATTTGCTGGAGAAGATGTTGAAGTAACAGCATCTATTGAAGGTGAAGTATACGCAACAACAACCACAGACTTCATAGAAATACTCAACTACGCAGTAGAACTAGACCCATTAGATGATGAATACATTGTAGGATTAAACGGTACCGTAAGTGGTATTGTAACAATCAACGATGAAGCAGCACCTATTGGAACAGAAGTAAACGTAACAATCAATGACGTAGAATACGCTACAACTGTAATTGATGAAGACGGATTATTCATGTTAAACTTCACAGCAGACGTTGCCAACGACAACGTAGTAGTAACTGCTACAAGTGGTAATGCAAGTGATGAAGCAACAACTAAATTCGTTGAATCACTCAAGATAGAACTAACAGTAGATGATGAATACGTTATAGGCGAAGAAGGAACAATCGGTGGATACGTCGCAATAGTCGATCCTGCTGATGGTAAAGAATACTACGTACCAGTAGGTACACCAGTAAACGTTACAATCAACGGTACACTATATGAGACAGAAACAATTGACGATGAAGGAAACTTCGAAGTAACATTCACACCTGAATTTGAAGGTACAGATGTTGAAGTAGTGGCAACTGTAAACAATACAGAAGAAACTGCAACAACCGACTTCGTAAGACCTGAAGAAGAAATTGTAATCGACTTATTCGTAGATGAATACTACCTAGTATACACCAACAGTACACTAAACGGTCTTGTAACAATCGACGGAGTATCTGTTGAAGACGTACCAGTACTAGTATACATCAACGGTACAGAATATGAAACAATAACCGATGCTGAAGGAGAATTCATAGTAAACTTCGTACCACAAGCAAAAGCAAGTGACATCGAAGTATACGCTGTAGTCAAAACTAAAACTAGTAACGTCACCACAACAGACTATGTTGGAGACGTAAAAATAGATTTAGTCACAAGTGACACTACACCAGTAGACGTTGAAGACTACATTGCCGGACAAGTATATGTCGTATATGAAGAAGAAAGCCTACCAGTAGTAGCTGGAACAGAAGTATCAATCACAATCAACGCAACAAAATATATTACAACAACTGATGATGAAGGCGAATTCATGTATGCATACACACCAGTAAATGCTGGAGAACTAGAAGTAAATGTGACAGTATACGATGCAAAAGAAACAGCTATAATCAATGTAACTGCAATTGATACTAAGTTCCTAGTAGCCAATGATGCATATGTTACATCAGTAATTAGTGGACAGCCATTCGCATTCAATGCTACATTAGTTGATGTTGACGGTAATCCAGTATCTGGTGTAAAAGTACACGTACTTGTAACGACAAGTGAAGGTGATTATGTATTAGAAGGAGACTTAACCACAGACGCTAACGGATACTTCAAAGCAGACACAATCATAGCAAACGAAACTGGTGATGTTTATGATTACTATGGATATGCTAAATTTGATGGTAACAACAAATACAACCCATCCGAATTATACTCTGAAGAGTTAGAACAAGGCTATCTATGGGTAGTAATCGATCCAGATGAAGGATACATTGTAAACCTAAACCAACAAGCATATAACACATTTGCATATGGTGAAGAAATAGAATTCACTGGTGATGTAACACACGATGAAGAACCAGTAACCAGTGGAGAAGTTGAAATATACGTCAACGATGAACTAATTGGAACAGCAGAGCTAGATGCAAACGGTGAATTCAGCCTAGACTACACACCAGAAACAACTGGAGAATACACAGTAAAAGCTGTCTACAACGGATACAATTCAGAAGAAGATGAATTCGAAGTAGTCAAAGCAGAAGTAACCATCGATATCGATGAAATTGATCCAGTAAAAGTTGGTAACAATGTAACCATAACCGGTACTATAACAAACAACAACAACACAGAAGTACCAGTATCATACGAAGACATAACTGTATATGTAAACGGTGTTGAATACCCAATAACAACGGATGATGAAGGTAAATTCACATTAGAAATACCTACAGAAGATGTTGGAACAAATGAAGTAATAGTTGAAATAGCAGATTCAGAATTATATGAAGATGCAACCGAAGAATCAGAATTTGAAGTAGTAAAACAGACACCTACTGTAACTGTTGAAGCAACCGATGCTAAAGCTGGACAGAACACCA
>MUZZ01000142.1 GCA_003266075.1 Methanosphaera sp. rholeuAM74 | reverse complement strand
AGGTTTTTCTTCGAGAATCACGCCATGATAGTTTATTTTACTTGAAACTGTTTTTCCTGTAATTAAACTAGGTAATATTACTTGTTTTATCGTGTTATCTAAATTATCCCATACTAGTGCTAGTTCACCTATCAAAGTATTAAAAAGTATATGTTTAAGTGTACCCAAATTTAAGACCCCCAAAATCCATTAAAAACTATTCACATCTAGGTAAGTATATATTCATGAAAATATATAATGTTTTTTAGAAAAATATAATAATGATAAAATAAAATACTATAAAGGGAGGTTATGAAACATGATAATGACATTATTAGTTATAGCCATAATTGTTATTTTAGCATTTGCAAGCATTGGAATACTAAGAACATCTTTAAGCGTGGCTATTAAGATAATAGCACATTTACTTCTAGGATGGCTTAGTCTTGCAATAATTAACATATTACCGGGGATAAACGTGCCAATAAACATTATAACCATGATTATCTCAGGTTTTGGAGGAATATGGGGAACTATATTACTCGTGATATTAAGCCTATTATAACAAGTCTAGCAAGTCCTTGGAAGTATAATTGAAACCATGACTTTTAAATAGGTTATCAGCAGCAGTACCTATGATATATGTTGCAAGATAAGCTGCAGTAAACACGTCACACTTACACGTTAATGCCACAGTTATACCAGCAAGTACATCACCAGTACCCCCAACGGTCATACCCTGATTACCGGTACTGTTCAATTTATAATCCTCTGGTGATGTGATTATATCATAAACCCCTTTCAGGGTGATAACAGTATTATACTCCCTAGACAAGCTAGAAAGTAATTCTATTTTTTTATCTTCATTTTCTGGTAACTCTTTCTGGAAAAATGTTTCGAACTCCCTAGTATGAGGTGTGACTATTGTCTTAGAGCCGATTATGTTTTCTTTGTCCACTAATTTTAATGCATCAGCGTCTAAAACCATGACCTTATCTATTGACTGGACCAACTTATTGAAAAGTTTTCCAGTATCCTCGGATAGACCTGCACCAGAACCAATTAACACAGAATCCACCCTATCAACTAAATCCATTATCTCATCAAAATGTTCTTCCTTGAGTAGATTGCCTTCAACAGTTTTTACTATGAAATTAGGATTGTACGATTTAATAACATCTGCCGATATGCTTGGTGCAACGATGTAAACCAAGTCCACACCCATTTTTAATGCTGATTCAGCAGCAAATACTACTGCACCAATATAATCACTGTTAGAGCCTATTATTAGTACAGAACCATTCTCACCCTTATGGGAGGATACTTTTGGGGAAAACATATGGATTAAATCACCTTTACCTACGAATAGCTCTGAAACTCTAGGAATACCTATATCCAGCACACTTAATTCACCAGTATATTGTTTTACATCAGCTGTTAATCCTGTTTTAGGCTTATGTAATGTTAATGTGTTATGTGCTATCACACACTTATCAAATACATCTCCAGTTAGGGGATCTAACCCTGATGGAACATCCACAGACAGTACTACTGCTGGGGAATTGTTTATTGTGTCTATGGCTGAAGAGATGGGTTCTCTGATTTTACCGTTTACTCCAGTTCCTAGTATGGCATCCACTATTATATCTGCATTGTCTGGGACAATGTCCTTTGAATCCCTTATAATTGTTATTTTAAGGTTAGTGTCAGCCTTTAAACAATTGTTTAATGCTTTCCAATTAGTTATTGAATCCTTGTTTTTGATGTTTTCGGGTCTGGCGAGCAGTTTTAGATGTACTTTGTATCCATGGTTAAGTAATAAACGTGCAACAACAAATCCGTCTCCACCATTACCACCGACTCCCGAGTAAATTGATAGTCTTTTTTTATCTGGATAATTGTTTATTATGTGTTGTGTGATTTGAAATCCAGCGTTCTCCATTAGTGTTAATGTTGGTATACCGTTTTCTTCGGTATTTAAATCACATGCCCTCATCTGTTTAGGAGTAAGTACATCTTTCATTATTATCCCCACCGTTAATCTTTTATTAGATTTATTTTATATTTTCCCAGCTTTCCACCATAGTTACCTGCAGATACTTTTATTACCCCATCAATTGTTTTAACTGCATTTATTGCGAGTTGTGTTGCCTTATTTATTGCTTCTTCTGTTAATGCATCGAAAACTATTTCATATACTCCTTCAACTTCACTTGGGAGGGATGAATCCAACTGGTCTTTTAGTGTTGGACAGTACTTTTCGTTAGTAGTTGCGTGCATAAACTTGTATTGTTTTGAGCCTACCTTGGAACCTGATGCAACAATACCTCCAGGAAATGGGGTTATAACTCCACTGACTTCACGTATGGCATTGACTGCTGCTTGTGCTGCGATTAGTGCTGATGAATTGGTTTTAGCCATTATAAATATGTTTCCCCCAGCTATTGCATTAACTATACCAAAATTCTCCTCGATTATGAAATCTCCACTCATAACTGGTATCTTATATATTGTTTTGTTGTTTAAGGTTGTTTTTTCCTGGAAACCATCGGCAAAGAAGGATAACTTGAATCCCAAGTTAGTCTGTGTTTCTGCTTCTGGTAATAGGTTATAAACGCTAGTTGTGGCTGCTGTTAGTACACATTGTCCTATCCTTTCGAGTAATTCCTCTTCTACCTTTTCAACCTTGTTTTGGCATATTATTATGGAATATCCTGGTCTGTTGTCTGGTGTCTTTTCTGGTGGATAGTATTTGTCTATACCAGCTTCTGCAGAACATCCTATAAATGATGTTGCAAATCCTGTTGCTTCTGTTGCAGCTGTG
>MUZZ01000082.1:945-8389 GCA_003266075.1 Methanosphaera sp. rholeuAM74 | reverse complement strand
GGGGTATTCATTTTAGGATAAAAAGGGATTAGTTTTGTGGGAGGTGATTTTTTTTTTTGGGTGTAAGTGTTTTTTCTTACATTCCGTCCATACTCAGTTCCATTATTTTTTTGGTTTCTTTTGCTAGTTCTTCTGGTAGTCCTTTTATGTCTATGTCTAAAAATCCTCTTACTATCATGGATGCTGCTTCGTCTTCTGTTAGTCCTCTTGACATTAGGTATTGTATCTCGTTTTCTGCTATTTTTCCTACTGCTGCTTCGTGTGATAGTTCCATGTCGGTGCATTCTCCTCTTAGTTCTGGTATGGAGTATATTTTTGAGTCGTCTGATAGTATCAGTCCCATACATTCTAGGTGTCCTTTGACGTCGTGGTTCATTCCGTGTAGGTCTCCTCGTGTTATTATTGTTGAGTTGTCTTCGGATATTGCTCTTGTTATCATTTCTGCTTGTGAGTTGTTTCCTTTTAGCACGGTTCTTGATCCTTGGTCTATTTTTGAGTCTTCTTTTCCTGCTAGTATTGATTGGAAGAAGACTTTTGTGTTGTTTCCGTTTGCGTATGCTGTTGGGTATGCTTGTATGTTTCTTACTGGATTGGATAGTATGTAGTTGGATATGTATGTGCTGTCGTCTTCCATTATCACTCCAGTTCTTGGTCTTACGTCAACTTCTTTTCCCCAGTTGTGTACCATTGTGAAGGTTATTTTTGCTCCTTTTTTTAGGTAGAATTCTGATACTCCTATGTGTGCTGCATTGTCTACGTGTTTTGCTGTTGAACATCCTGTTATAACGTTTATTTCTGAGTTTTCTTCTGCGATGACTATGTTATGTGCTGTTTGTCTTACTTCGTCGTCTCCTATGTACATGCATGCTTGTATTGGGAGGTCTAGTTTTGTGTTGGGTTGACTTCTTATGAAGTATCCACTTCTTGGACCCATTTCTGTTGTTGCCGTGTATTTGTCTGTGTCTACTTGTACTGCTTTCCAGAGGTAGTCTTTTACCCAGTCATATTTTTCTATTGCTTGTGCTGTTCCCATTATTTCGACGCCTGGGTACATGTTGTTTATGAATATTTCACTTTGATCCATTTGTAGAAATGATGCTGATCTTCCTTTTTCTTCGGTTTCTATTCCTACGCTGGTGAGGGTTTCTTTGTCTGATTTTTTTAAATCTTCTAATGTGTCGATTTCTGTGTATAGGTCTGTTTCTACGCTTTTGTATTCGTTTAGGTCTATGTCTTCACCTATTGCTGCTTTTTTGTTTATTGCTTTTTGTGCTTTATCTTTTAGGGTTGTCATGTTGTTATACCTCTTTAAATCCTGATGTTCTTATATCGTCCATTACTTCTTCAGGTTTTCCTGTTCTTGTGATTTTTCCGTCTATTAGGATGTGTGCGTGTGTTGCGTCTACAAATCTTAGTATGTATCCGAGGTGTGTTATTAGTAGTCCTCCTTTGCTACTTTTTTGGTTTTTTTGGTCTAGTAGTGATACTATTTCTTTGGAGATTAGTTCTACGTTTTCGATGTCTACTCCTGAGTCTGGTTCGTCGAACATTATGAAGTCTGGTTGTTGTGCCATTAGTTGTAGTAGTTCTGATCTTTTTACTTCTCCTCCACTGAATCCGAGGTTTACATCTCTTTCTAGGAAGTTTTCGTTGAGTTTCAGTCTTTCTCCTAGTTTTACTACTTCTTCATCTAGTTCTTCGTCGTTTTTGTATTCTTTGTTTGTGTCTTCAATTTTTAGTAGGTCTTTTAGTTTTACTCCTCTTATTGCTGGTGGGTTTTGGAATGTTACTCCTAGTCCTAGTTTTATTCTTTCATGTGTTTCTAGGCTGGTTATGTCTTGTCCTTTGTATAGTATTGTTCCCTTTGTTACTTTGTAGTTTGGGAATCCTAGTATTGTCATGAATAGTGTACTTTTTCCTGCACCGTTTGGTCCTAAGAGGACGTGTGTTTCTCCTTCGTTTATTTGAAGGTTTACTCCGTTTAGTATCTTTTTTCCTTCTACTTCTACTTCTAAATCTTTTATTTCAAGTAGCATTTAATCACCGTATATTAATTAATGATTATTTAATTCTTGTTTTGATTATTTTTTTGCGTTTTTCTTATTATTAACTATTTCTTGATTATAATATTAATATTGTTATATCACATTGTTATATTTATGCTATGCTCATGAATATATGATTCAACATGTTTGGCACGGAGATTTTCTTTAGGTTAACCTAAAGTTTACACTCAAAATATGAAAATAACGATTTTAAATAAATTCCTTAAAAAAATTCTAAAACAAATTTAAAGCCTTAAAAAGCAGTATTAACCATAAAAGTTAAATATGTATTGACAGCCAAAAACATAAAAAACACAGTCATCATATTTAAACGTTACGGTCATAAGGATAAAACAACATTTATAATAATAGTTATAGTTATATAATAACTGTACATATTATTTTAGTTTGTACATTAATTAATATTGTACTATGCTCAACTAGTACAATAAACACGTGTTTAAATATTAATAAAATGTATTTAATTTAAACGAATGAGTTTATATGGTTATTTTACAAGTAGATAATCATGTTTTTTATTATAGGAGGAAAAACAATGGCAGATGACGATATCAAAATACTAGTTTTTAGTTGTAACTGGTGTTGTTACGGTGGAGCTGACACAGCTGGAACATCAAGGATGCAATATCCACCTAACATAAGGATGATTAGGGTAATGTGTTCAGGAAGAATTGAACCACAATTTATCCTTAAAGCTCTAAGAGAAGGAGCAGACGGTGTATTCGTTGGTGGATGTCACATGGGTGACTGTCACTACGACGCAGGTAACTACAAATTTGACAGAAGAATGAGATTAGTTTACAGACTACTAGCAGAACTCGGAATTGAAAAAGAAAGAGTACAGCACGACTGGATCTCAGCTTCTGAAGGTGAAAAATTCGCTTCTACAATTAGAAGAGTAACAGCCGAAATACAAGAACTTGGTCCATCACCACTCAAAGCAAAATTAGCACAGGAGGAATAAGTACATGGCAGAAAAAATTAAAATAGGAACAATGTGGCTCGGAGGATGTTCTGGATGTCACATAGCTCTAACAGACTTACACGAACTATTATTAGACGTACTAGAAGCAGTAGAATTCCAATTCAGTCCAGTACTTATGGATACAAAATATGATGAAATCCCAGAAATGGACATCATACTAATCGAAGGTGGAATCCGTAACGAAGAAAACAGAGAACTCGCAGAAATCCTAAGAGAAAAAACTGACTTCGTAATAGCATACGGAAGCTGTGCAGAATTTGGTGGAGTACCAGGACTCGGAAACCTACACGACATCAAAGATTTACAAGAAGAAGCATACCTAAACTCATGCTCAACTGTAAACCCAGATGGAATCATTCCAAGTGAATCAGTACCACACCTAGAAAGCNNGAAATACCTGATAACAACCTCTGTGACGTATGTGAAAGAGAAAAACCACCTATGGGAATGGCAATGGATCACATCCAGAGACCATGGGAACTCGGAGAAACCGATAAGGATATGTGTTTAGTACCACAAGGTATAATCTGTCTTGGTCCTGCTACACGTCCATTATGTGGTGCACAATGTCCTTCAGTAGACACACCATGTAGAGGATGTTACGGACCTACTGACAAAGTATTAGATGCAGGAGCAAAAATGATAAGTGCTATAGCATCAGACTTCGGTGTAGAAAACGATAAAGAAGTAGACCCAGAAGAAGTTGCTAACCAAGTAGAAGATATTGTAGGAACATTCTATACATACACTCTACCTGCAGCTTTAATCCCACTAAAATTACAGAACTAAATTATATGAGGAGGAAAACTTAAATGGTAGAATTAACATTAGAACCTGTAACAAGGATTGAAGGTCACGCAAAAATTACCGTAGACCTCGATGAACAAGGAAATGTAAAAGATACAAAACTACATGTAATGGAATTCAGGGGATTCGAAAAATTCCTACAGGGAAGACCAATCGAAGAAGTTCCAAGAATAGTTCCTAGAATTTGTGGTATTTGTGACGTACAACACCACCTAGCAGCAGCTAAAGCATGTGACCAAGTATTCGGATACAATGATGATGAAATACTTCCAGCAGCATACAAAATGAGAGAAATCATGAACTGGGCATCAGTTATACACTCTCACACACTCAGTTTCTACTTCTTATCTGCACCTGACTTCATTGGTGGAAAAGATAGGAAAACCAGAAACGTCTTCCAAATAATTAAAGATGCTCCAGAACTAGCTAAAAAAGCTTTAGAACTAAGAAGACACGCACAGGACATCATCACCACAATCGGTGGAAGACCAATTCACCAAGTATCAAACACTCCTGGTGGAATAACTACAGTACTAAGTGATGAAGTACAAGCAGAAGATTTAGAAAAAGCTAAAAGATGTCTTGAACTTTCAATGGACACATGGGAAGCAGCTCAACCAATCTTTGAAGAAAACCTAGACTTAATCAAAACATTAGGTTATGTAAATACTTACCACTGTGGTCTAGTAGACAAAAAAGATGGTAGCTGGGATATGTACAACGGTAACGTAAGAATGGTTGACAAAGAAGGTAAAGAATATGCTGAATTTGCACCACAAGATTACACCGACTACATGGCTGAAGGAGTAAAACCATACTCATGGCTAAAATTCCCTTACATCAAAGAATTAGGATACCCTGACGGTGTATACAGAGTAGCACCACTATCAAGGTTAAACGCATGTAAGAAAATGCCTGACGCTGCACCTAAAGCTCAGGAATTATTAAACGACTTCAGAGCAACATTCGGTAACTGCCCACAGGAAACATTATTATTCCACCCAGCAAGACTCATAGAATTAGTTGCAGCAGCTGAACTAGCTGTCGACGGTCTTGAAGGAGATTTAAGCGGAGAAAAACGTCCTGGTGCAATTGACAGAAGTCAAATTACCGGTGAAGGTGTAGGTATAGTTGAAGCATCAAGAGGTACTTTAACTCACCACTACCAGACAGATGAAAACGGTTTAGTAACCAAAGCAAACATCATCGTAGCTACTGTACAGAACAACCCTGCTATGGAAATGGGTATACAACAAGTAGCTAACACATACATTAAACCTGGTGTAGAAGTAGATGATAAAATATTCAACCTAATGGAAATGGTTATTCGTGCATACGACCCATGTTTATCATGTGCAACTCACCAGCTAGACACCCAGATGAGATTATCTACAGTTGAAGTATATGACCACATGGGTAACTTAGTTAAAAAAGTATAAATGTAGAAATCTAAAAATACAACTTCTTTGTACTTTCGATGATTGGGGTTTTTTCCCTAATCTATTTTCTTTCAAATATTTAAATTAGTTATCACTAATAGAACTAGTATGTATTTTGTATTTATCTTGTTTGTTGAATTTAGGCAAATCATGACTAAAATAATACGAAATTATGGCTAAAATAATACATATGGGTAATAGATTCACTGGTCTATGAGTTTTTTCTCGGGACTAATAGGATCTATTCATTATTTTTTTTTTAAAAATTAATCTTATTTTTTAAAATTAGTTCTCTTTTCTTTTGCAGTTTTAACGTTAGTACTGCTATATTATTATATTTAATTTTTTTAAAAAAAGTAAATGTATTAGACCTCTGGGGGTCTGTCCTTTTTTTGAACACAAGGTAATTTATTTGGAGTTTATTAATTTTTTATTATATGAGGGAGTGTTTTTTAGATAATTAATTATTTTGGGAGTGTAGAATTATTGTTTTGTAACAAGAATTATATTACTATTTCTGTATTTATTATTACACTCACAATTATATATCTGTTAATAGTATGTTAAATACTTTTTGCTTAAAAAGTATTACTTTCTGGTGTTTCCACATAAAATTGTATTAATATCATCAAAATTATACACGCTTTCATAATTTGGATTTGTGTAAACACCATTAATAACGCTCACACCACAATATATATTCTTAACTAAATTATTATTTCCATTATGTGCGTATCTAACCTTCAATACTAAATTCGGAAAGTGTATTCTAATTATTGAAATTATTTTTAGCAGATGTTTCTGGGAGTACTGTGGAGTGTACTCATCAGGAGTGTCAATGAAGGGGTCAAAACCTAACAATTCTATACTGTCAAATTCAAATCTTTCAAGTATCCTAAAAATCTTCAGCAAATCTATATGTGACTTCACGTTATCAATCACAAGTTCACCATGTATGTGAATACTATTAGAAATCCCTAATAATTCATGCAAGTTACCATCAATGTTATCAAATAATTCACCATTACTATCAGTATATTCATTGTTCATCAAGTCCTCCAAATCAAAGATGATTCCATCAATAGCTGAGTTTTTAACAGAATCTAACATAGCCATACTATCAACTTTAACATTGATCTCACAATCATATTGACCTAAAACTGATAGAATACTTTCATATTCACCTAACTTAAACAAGCCACGATTATAACAATTAATACTACTAATTCCACACTCTGTTATGTTATTGAATTTAAATTCAATACACTTCTTGATATAATGGAAGTTATAGTTCTGTTTTGATTGGCTTGTCCTGAAACCACATGTAGGACAATTATCTTCAACTTGATATATAATCGGATAGAACAATGCAGTTTCCAATTTAATTTCATTAATATGATTTTTCGAGTCAATGTTATTACTCATTTCAAATAACCCAACAAGCTCTTCATCCCCGGCCACGTTTAAAATATCTTCAACGATATTCAAATCACTACCGTCCAAATCAAATTTTCTTATTTTATTATCAACCATTTTTTTCACTATAATTCTTCATTTAATAAACAATTAAAAACCAACACATCAATCAAACAACAAATCATTATCTTAAATGTCCTTCAAATTGAATAACAGCTAGTTTAATCTTAATATAATCCTAAATGTATTACCTCAACCATAATTCTGAGAGTCAAAATCAAAACATTTATATGTTTATTATTTATATATATTTCTATTGTAAGAATATTTATTACAAATACTGAAGTATTACAAAAATATTCAGGTAATGTTTACTTTTGTATTACTAGTCAATCTAATTACGTAAATTACATCCTAAGGCAATACTATCCTTAGTAAACTGTTTTAGGAGTGTTTTCTTTGGATAAATATTTGAACACAAGAAATGGAAATGTATTTTTAGATAAATAGTTGGAGGGTAAATTTTTTTAAATGAGAATGTTTTTTACATAATTTTTTCTATATACACTACAAATAATTACTAAAGATATTACAATAAATATTTACCAACTTGATATTTATTGACGCAAAAATAGCTTAGTAAGTGTATGAGAAACATTTAACTAAATACCAAGAATGAATATGATTAATTCATTTCTTAATGAATTTATTTAAGAGGTGTACATATAAAT
>MUZZ01000082.1:0-864 GCA_003266075.1 Methanosphaera sp. rholeuAM74 | reverse complement strand
AGCTAACTTTATTCCTGGTAGGGAACTAGAATTAGACATCGTTGACAACGCTGAAGTAATCGCAGAAAAAATCGGAAAAATGTTAAAAGTAAACGATGACGACGACTTCAACCTTAAAGTATTAAACGGTGGAAAACAAATACTAGTACAACTTCCTTCCGAAAGATTAGCAATTGCAGGAGATTACTCTGTTGCACCATTAGCAACAGGATCTGCATTAATCCAAGCTATATTAGATACATTTGATGTAAACAAATTCCAAGCATCAGAAATAAAAACAGCAGCTATGGGTGGATACCCACACAATGTAAAACTAGGTGGAGCATTAACAACCTTACTAGGTCAAACAACTCACCTTGAAGGATTAGGATACAGTCTAAGAAACATTGGTGCAAACCACGTAGTAGCTATCACAAAGAAAAATACTCTTAACGCAGTAGCTTTATCATCAATCCTAGAACAAACATCAACCTTTGAAATGGGTGACGCAATCGGAGCATTCGAAAGAAGCCACCTATTAGGATTAGCTTTCCAAGGATTGAACGCAAACAACTTAGTTTACGACTTAGTAAAAGAAAACGGTAAAGGAACTCTCGGAGACGTAATCTTATCATTATTATCCAGAGCTTCAGATGACGGAGTAATCAAAGTAAAAGAAACATTACCATCCGGATTCAAAATATATGAACCAGCTGACTGGGCATTATGGAATGCATACGCAGCAGCAGGTTTAGTAGCATCTGTAATTGTAAACGTAGGTGCAGCTAGAGCAGCACAAGGTATCGCTTCATCCATTCTATACTTCAACGATATATTAGAATACGAAGCAGGCTTACCAGGTGTAGACTTTGGTAGAGTAATGGG
>MUZZ01000028.1 GCA_003266075.1 Methanosphaera sp. rholeuAM74 | reverse complement strand
GTTTATTATGTAAACCTAAACTATTTTTAGCAATACATAAAAAATACTTAATCAAACCTAAAAAGAATCATATTTATATAATATAAATGACTTATCATTAATTAGGGAATAATAACAAAATAAAATATTATTCAGGATATATAAAAAATTATTGAAGGTGTAAAATATGGCAACAAGAAGATCATTTTTATCAAACAGTAGAAATTTTATAAGACAACCAAAAGTAAAATACTTCGTAGCTGGAATGATAACAGCATACGCAATCAAAAAAATAGCAGAAACAGAAGCTGCACATAACTTCGCAGTATCAGCTACAGCAGAACTATTGAACATAAAGGATTCACTTGAAGAATCAGTAGAAAACATCAAAGAAGATGCTGAAGACATACACGCAGAAGCACAGGAAAAAACCCAATTAGAAGTATTTGGTCCTGATGACTTAGAAGAAGAAGTAGAAGACATCAAAGAAAAAGCACAGGAAAAAACAAAAATAGAAGTATTCGGACCAGACGACATAGAATAAGATTAAATAACAAACAATCCCATGTTTTTATTATTTTTTAGGGAAAATAAAAAAATAGAAAAAATAGTAGAATAGGAAATAGAAAAAATGAAATTTAAAATAGTTTATGATAACAACACTAACATTCTCCGTGTACGTGCAGGTAAACAAGCATTTACCAAAGAGCAGGGATACGGATTATCCGAGTACTTATCACAGAAAAAGAATATTAAAACTGTTAAAGTTTCATCAGTCAATGGAAGCATATACATCGAATATAGTGGTAAAAAAATGGATGTACTACGCACCCTCGCAAATATAAAAAGAAGTGACCTATACGAGGCAGAACCAACCACCGAGGAAATATCACGTGAAACCAACAGAGTATACATTAACAAGATAATCAAAAAGATAGCAACAAGATACCTGGCGATGCTATTCTTACCACAACCACTTAACGTAGCCAAAATAGTCTATGAATCAATACCATACCTAGCTAAAGGAGCAGACAGTTTAGCACACCTTAGAATCGACGTTGACTTACTGGATGCTACATCCTTGTTTGTAACATTGTCACAGAATATGTATGGACCAGCAGGTTCTATTGTATTCCTACTAGGATTATCAGAGATACTTGAAGAGTATACCATAGAAAAAACTAAGCATTCACTTGAAAACAGTTTAATGCTTAACATTAACAAGGTTTGGATTGAAACAGAAAGTGGAGAAGAAGTACAAATCCCATTCACAGACCTTAAAAAGAACGACAGAGTAGTAGTCAGGACTGGTACAATAATACCTGTAGATGGAGTTATTGTCAAAGGAGAAGCAGCCATCAATGAAGCAACCATGACTGGGGAATCATTAGCAGTACATAAAAGTGTAGGAAAAAGCGTGTTTGCTGGTACAATAGTTGAAGACGGAAACATAGTGGTAAACGTAGATGCGATTAATGAGGACACAAGAATAAATCAGATAATTGACTTAATAGAAAGTTCAGAGGAAATCAAAGCAGGAGTACAGAGTAAAGCAGAGAAACTTGCTGACTCAATAGTTCCATGGAATTTCGCAGTAACTGGACTAACATACCTCCTCACACGCAACACCACAAAGGCAATAGCAGCACTAACCGTGGATTACTCATGTGCAATCAAGCTTGCAACACCAATATCGGTAATATCTGCTATGAGGGAAGCATCAGAAAGAGAGATTGTTGTTAAGGGTGGACGATATCTGGAAGCATTCGCTACAGCTGATACTATCATATTTGACAAGACTGGTACATTGACGAGGTCATCACCGAATGTGGCTAAATTCATGTCACTAGGATTCTTGTCTGATGAAGAAGTACTACGTCAAGCAGCATGTCTTGAGGAGC
>MUZZ01000246.1 GCA_003266075.1 Methanosphaera sp. rholeuAM74 | reverse complement strand
CACAGAAGCTTGCAGACAAATTTCCAATTACCAGTACTAGTGCGAACATCTCAAATAACAGCACCCCTGACAACATTGATGACATATTTAAGCAGTTAAAGGATGAGGTTGACGTGTATATTGATTGTGGTGTGACGGATGACAATACTCAATCCACCATACTGGATTTGACTGGTAAAAGGGTGCAGGTTCTTCGTGAAGGTAAGTGTGATGAAGACCTGATGAAGAGAATATTGAAAAAAAATTTATAATTTGAATTTCAGAATAAGTAGTAACTAAGAGATTTAGATGAAGGTGTGTTAATGTCAGTTAAGGATAAACATGGCGTAGAAATCGAGGAAGGATCATACATAATATACACAAACGTAGGGACAATTGGTAAGGTAATAGATACTAAAGTTGACGACGAAGCTTCATGGGTACTTATCGAGATTGATGAGATTAATAGGTTATGGTACAATACACGCTACGTTGAAGTTACCGACGAAAAATATGCTAAAACAGTTGACCACGACGATGCCGAAAAAGAATTAAATAGTGAAGAAATAAAAAATGAATTAAATAGGAAAGTATCTTCAGAGATGGGTGGTGACGCTGTAGGAGGAGGTTAGTCCTCGAATACTACTGTAGACCCACTTTTTCTAGGAGTTTTTGTTTCCTATTATCAATGGAGTAACTTATTAGTCTAAAATCTCCATCTATTTTTTTGTTAAGTTTGTATAGTTCAACATCCATTTTGTGGTATGTTTGATTGAATTTCATATTATATTTTGACTCGATTTTATCCTTAGAGTTTATTAGGTTATGGTATTCATCACCTAGTGTGGTTTGGTTGATGTAGCTGTCAAGGTCAAATGTTGAATCCTTTAACCTATCTTCAATATCCTTTAAACTGCTTTCAGCTAGTTTTTCACGAATCATTCGCCTATTTTCTCTTCTTTTGATTATTAAATCAGCAAACATATATAAATTCCCCCATTTCTAATTTGATTCTGGTATTTTGGCTATGCAGTACTTGCATACTGACTTAGTTGTACTGGTGTGGTATTTCTTTACTGGGCAGTAATAGTCATTACCCTCCTTGTAGACATGGACACGTCC
>MUZZ01000318.1:9338-10501 GCA_003266075.1 Methanosphaera sp. rholeuAM74 | reverse complement strand
GCATTTTTTAAGATTCTTCCTACTGGTGCAATTGGTAATTCTTTTGCCATATATATCATAACTCCTTTGTTTTTATAATATTACTTATAATAACCATAGTATATAAAGGTTTCGTTAAGCATTCACCTCCTATTAGCCTATTAAAAGAGTATATGAAGTAATAACGAAAATAAATAAACTATGGCAATATTCATAATATAGTAAATAAAATTATGATAAACGTTTAATAAAAAAACTATAAACGTAGAAAAAGTTAAATAGAAAATTTAAGAAAAATATTTAAGAAAATAAAATTATAATACTATACATGGATAAAGATTAATCTATAAAGTAGGAGGTTCAAGTATTGAATAAAATGGGAAATATAAAAATTTTAATATTATTATCCATAATAATAATTTGCATATCAACAAGTAGTGCAGAAAGTCAAAACACGGCAAATCCTGCAGATACCGTGAACAAAGAAATAACACATGAACCTAAGACAACACTACCATCAAACTATAATACCAATACGACACCCGATAACTCAACAGAAGCAACACCAAATGACCAACCCAAAGTATACAACGTCAATAACTCAAATATAAATGAATACTTCGATGATAACAACGAATTCGTCAACACAAACAACATCCAAGAAGGAAGCATACTCAACATCACAGGAACATATGAGGATACAAACTTCTTCGTAGACAACTTCAGCCTAAAACTACAAGGAGTAACAGGACAAACACTACTTAAAGGATCATTAATACACATAACAGGAAAACCAGTGACGATAAGCAACTTCACGATAAACAACACCGATAAAGACTATGACAGCTCAATAATATTAGAAGCAGAAAACTGTATTGTAGAAAACTGTGACATATACCATTACACAACAGATGATGTCAAAGAGATATACATCACAAAGGATAACAATATCATAAGAAACAATAACATAACAGTCATTGGACCATCAGACGAAATAGACTGGTACAGCAACCCAGACCTTGCAAGAAACCTTGCAATAGCAATATGTTCCAATAACAACACGATAATAGGCAATAATATAAGCACAACAACTTCGGTAAACAAGATACCACACGGTGCTGTTGAATCAATAACCATACAGGGAGCATCAAGCACACAAAGAGCAGAAAACAATAGTGTCATAG
>MUZZ01000318.1:4854-9280 GCA_003266075.1 Methanosphaera sp. rholeuAM74 | reverse complement strand
GCTAATATAACAAATAATACTGTTTACTGTAGAGGTGGAACATTCGCTGATGGTATAGTCCTATCCAAGGATAAAATGGGTAGAAACGTTTTAAATAATAGCATCACTTCTAACAAAGTGGAAGTTGAAGGAGACCTATGTAACCTAATAGAAATATATGAATCAACCAATACATTAATTGCTGACAACATCGCTAATGGTACAGGAGTAAACCTAACAGGCATAACCGTTAATGGTAAAAATGCTATGATACTTAATAATACGATTAATATCACATCATCTAATTCATCAAGTAACGCTATACTAGTTACAAAAAGTAACAATGTGACTGTTAAGGCTAACACTGCATATACTAATACTGATTATAGTGTAGGACTGTTTAACTCCAACAATACTAGAGTTGTTGACAATTATCTTAATGCTACAAGAAGTATTGGTGATAGTTCCGTTAACGATACACGTAATGTGTCAAACACTATTGCCAATAACACTCCAATAGACACTATTAACACTAGCAGCATAGTCCAACCTATTAATGCATTACTATATGATAATATCACAATAACGGTTAATGTTGTAGATGCACTAAACAATAGTGTTAAAGAGGGTAAGGTCTTCTTTAAAGTCAATGGTATAACTTTGAAGGATGCTAATGGTTCTAACATATATGCTAATGTGGATGATGGTGTTGCCAAGTTGGATTACATGATTACAAAAAGCTGTATACGAGATGACAGTTACATACAGGCAGTATACCTTGGTACAGACCATTATAACTCATCTAGAAGCGATAATACACCATTAAACATTAGTTATAGAAGTGCTAACGTAACCATTTTTAGTACAGATAAATATTATAAGTCAGGAGATAGTGTTACACTCACAGCATTCGTTACTGATAATTCACGGATAGTTAATGGTGGACGTGTCATATTTAAGATAAATGGTATAACTATTAAGGATTCAAATGGTAACCCATTGTATGCTAATGTTGTCAACGGTGCTGGTAGTATTAATTACGTAATACCGAATGGTATATCTGCAAGAAATTATACTATTACTGCCGTCTTTGCTAACAGCGTTTATAATAGGGCTACTGCTAATAAGACACTTAACATTGCTAAGAGTGATGCCTTCATTGATGTTGTCAGCGTAAGAACCAATACTAATAAAACTGTAGTTAATGGTAGTATATATGACCAGAATAACAATTTATGTCTTGGTCTGACTAGTGTTGCCATTAAACTTAACGGTATTACTGTGGGTAAGGCTACAGCAGTTGATGGTATTTTCACAACAACTATTAATACGGCTTTCAAGCCTAACACTTATGATTTGACCTTTATTGCTGGAGAAAACAATAGGTATAATAGTGCTACTAAGACAACTATCCTAAGCAAGTATTAATCATGTTTTTTCGTGGTTAATTTCTTATTTTTCTTTTTTTGAATATATTTTAATTATTTTTATTGTTTCATAAGACTATGCGGGAAGATAGTATAATTAACTACACCTACAATTAAATGATAGATTGGAAGTATGACAAGTAAGATTATAGTAGATAAAATCATTTAAAACTAGGGACATATGTGAAAATAAGAATCTGGAATAAAGCATATACATCATCCAGTACAAAAAATAGAAAAAATAGTGGGAAAGCTAGCGAAACTTACTTCTCAAATCACGAATAGGAGCAGACAACTTCCAAGAATTAGAAGAGAAAATTTCATCAATAACCTCATTCAAATGCTCATTCTCAGATTTCAAGTCATCCAACTGAGCTTCTAAGCCATCATAAAAAGACTTATCCAAAGTAATGTTATCATAATGATTCAACTTCCTGCAAACAAACAATGGATCCTTAATAAGCTCAACTTTAAGACAAATATTATCCACCTGGCTATCAGGATTAGCATAGAAAACATCAAAACCCCTATCATTCAAAGTAGAAATTAAATCCCTGCCAAAACAACGCAAAGACTCCCCATTACCATAAAACATCTTCCTCAAAGTAGCATCACAACTAATATAGTCCAACTCAACAAGATGTTCTAATTCCAAGTCAATGTTAACCCTCAACAACAAGACACCACCCTTAACGAGGACTCTGTTCAACTGATTTAAAGTTTCACTCCAATTATCAACACAATCAAGAATCCTATCGGCAATAACCACATCAAAAAAGTCATCATCAAAGTCAATATGCTCTAAATCATTCTTAGCATAATAGGAAATATCCAACCCCATCAACTTAGACTCAAGACAATCAGAAGGCTTAAGATAGAGTAATCTAGGTGAATCATCCAAATACTCGAGAAGTTGTCCATAGAATAGTCTCTCACCACTAGTAGAAGAACATTTCGGACAAATGTCATCCCCAACATCATCAACTATAAATTCATCAAAGGATGAATCACACATACAACAATGCTTAACATCAATAATACAATCCTTACTCACAACTATCACCCCTTACTATTTTATGCCAACAAACAATGGGTCAAAGCCCATTCTATGCATTTCAATGGCACTAGGATACTTTTTCTTAATAATATTCTCATGATCTCTTAAAACCCTGAAGCCAACACTTTCCATCCTATCAAAAAAGTCTTTAACACTATAATAGCGTAGATGGTCAAACTGCTTATAATAACGAGTTCTCAGTGATGGCGTATTAATCTGTTGTTGTTCAAATGTATCAGACATGAAACGTAGGGCTGGAATCAGTATCAAAGCCATACCACCAGGCTTCAAAACACGATAAAATTCGCTTAAAGCCTTAAAATCATCGGGGACGTGTTCCATTACATGGGATGAAATGATAAAATCAAAGTAGTTATCATCAAATGGAATGTCCTGTATATCCACCAACTCTTTAACCTTAGGTGAAAAGCGTTTAACATCACTAGTTATGTAGTCATCACCACATAAATCATCTAACCTTTCAAAGATGCCATTTTCTGGAGCAGTATGAAGAACCTTAGGTTTTCCATCCAAAAAGTCAGTAAAATGTGTAAGATAGAAATAGATATACCTGTTACGCTTGATAGACTTACAGTTAGGACAAATTTCATTCTTACGACCATTCATATCCAAAAACTGTAAATCAGATTCATAGCCACAAATATTACATTTAACACTACCCACGTTTTTATCAAGAAGATCGACACCAGCATCAAGTTGGGATTGCCTGACACTAGCCATACGTCCTGTACTCAAATTAAATACTTCATAAGTCATCCTAAAAACCCATACCTAGCCAATTATACATTTTATAATAATAGGTTTGTAGGTAGATGTTAATAAAAATTTTCACAAAAAAAGATAAAAAAAGAAGGGAGATTATGAACTCCCCATAATACTACAATTATTATCTATTTATAACAAGTGCAGTAGTTGCCTTAGCAGCGTTGTACCTATTGTTTTGTCCTGCAATTATCTGTAAATCATAAGTACCAGCCTTGAATGGTGTTTTAATCGTAGTGTTAATTACACCATTAACTGCAGTAGTACTGCCAACAGTCACACCGTTAACTTTGATAGAGACCATGGTATTGCCCTTGATTGGTAAGTTGTTAAGGTTTAAGATTCTGGCAGAGAACTTTGTAGTGTTGGTTTTAGTTTTAACAGGTTCTGATACTATATATACATTAGATTTCTCAATGAATAATGAACCATTACCTTCAACCCTGTTATATCCACTAGCTGAGTAAACAGAAGTTAATGTTAAGTTTTTAGCAGATATTCCTTCAGGAATCGTGTAATTTACCATTCCAACACCATTAACCACCTTAGCAGTGACTGTCTTGCCAGCAGCGTCCTTGATAGTTTCACCGTTAAGTTTGAATATTACAGAACCACCATTAACAAGTTTGGAATCCTCGCTAACAATAACGATGAACTGTACCATTTGACCACCCCTAGCAACCATACTGTTAGTAAGAATAGTTAAGTTAGCATCGTGATTGGTTATGCTAATTCTACCAGCCTTACTTTCAGATTTGTTATAAACATCATTACCATTGTAAACAGCAACAAGACTCAAGTTACGATTAGCCCATGATTTAGGTGCATTCATAGTAGTAGATGCACTGCCATTGTTTACCTTCAATACTAGAGTAGAGCCATTAGCATCTTTAAGAGTTGTACCATTTACTTTAAATATCACATTACCACTATTTACAGGTTTCTTGTTTTCACCGACAACAGTAGCTTTAATAGTTACTTTATCGTTAACTTTGCCTGTAATATTATTAACAGTGACATTTGTAGCAACTTTACGAACGCTTACTGTTGCATTGGCAACTGAAGAGTTATATTTAGCTGTAGCATTGAATTTTGCAACAACCACTTGGCTACCAGTAGCATTGTAGGTATGATTTAATGAAGCCTTACCCTTGACAATGTTTACAACACCAAGAACTGT